>JANTFK010000375.1 GCA_024763595.1 Bacteroidales bacterium
CATTGAGGCTTAAAGCCAATTTCCAATATATTTGCATTTTATTTAATATTTCTCCCATGACTTTTGATTTTAATATCATTCAAGAAGCGTACCAGGCACTTCCTGGTAAAATTGATGCGATCAGAAAAATCCTTCAGAGACCCCTCACGTTAACAGAAAAAATATTGTACGGGCACCTGTTCGACCAGGCACTGGCAAAGCCGTTCGACCGTGGAACGGATTATGTGGATTTCAGACCTGACAGGGTGGCCATGCAGGATGCAACAGCACAGATGGCGCTGCTTCAGTTCATGCAGGCCGGAAAAGCCAGGGTGGCTGTTCCTACCACGGTACATTGCGATCACCTGATCCAGGCAAAATCAGGGGCCAGGGAAGATCTTAAAACGGCAGTACACACCAACCAGGAGGTTTATGATTTCCTGGGCAGCGTTTCCAATAAATATGGTATAGGTTTCTGGAAACCGGGTGCCGGGATCATCCATCAGGTTATCCTGGAGAATTACGCCTTTCCGGGTGGCCTTATGATCGGTACCGATTCACATACGGTCAATGCAGGCGGACTGGGAATGATTGCCATTGGAGTAGGAGGAGCAGATGCTGTGGATGTAATGGCAGGCATGCCCTGGGAACTTAAATTTCCAAAGCTGATCGGAGTGAAACTAACCGGCCACCTGAGTGGTTGGACCTCCGCCAAGGACGTGATCCTGAAGGTGGCGGGGATACTTACCGTTAAAGGTGGTACAGGCAGCATCCTGGAATATTTCGGTGAAGGAGCAACCTCGATCTCCTGTACCGGGAAAGGCACCATTTGTAACATGGGTGCGGAGATTGGTGCAACCACCTCACTGTTTGGTTACGACCGTAAAATGAGGGATTACCTGACAGGAACCGGCCGAAGTGATGTGGCCGAAGAGGCGGACAAGGTGACCGGGCACCTGACCGGCGACCCGGAGGTATACGCAGATCCGGAGAAATATTTCGATGAGGTTATTGAGATTGACCTCTCCTCGCTGGAGCCACATATCAACGGACCTTTCAGCCCGGATAAAGCATGGCCCGTTTCGCAGTTCGCAAAAGCAGTCAGAGAAAATGATTACCCACAAAAAATGGAGGTGGGACTAATCGGATCATGTACCAATTCATCCTATGAAGATATCACAAGAGCTGCTTCCGTAGCCAGACAGGCCAGGCAGAAAAAACTGAAGGTCTCCGCTGACTTTACCATAACCCCCGGATCGGAACTGGTCAGGTATACCATTGAACGGGATGGCCTGATCAATACACTGGAAGAGATTGGCGGGGTGGTACTGGCCAATGCATGTGGACCCTGTATCGGTCAGTGGGCCAGGCCGGGATCGGATAAAAAGGAGAGAAACTCCATCATCACCTCATTCAACAGGAATTTTGCCAAACGGAATGACGGCAATCCCAACACCTATGCTTTTGTGGCCTCACCGGAAATTGTAACCGCCATGGCCATCGCCGGTGATATGACCTTCAATCCGTTGAAAGATACACTGGTGAACGAGGATGGCAAAACGGTACACCTGGATGAACCGGAAGGACTTGAACTTCCTGTTCAGGGATTCGCAGTGGAGGATAATGGCTACCAGGCACCGGCAGCCGATGGCAGTGATATAGAGATTACTGTGGATCCCGCTTCTGAACGGCTGCAATTGCTTACACCCTTTGCACCCTGGAAGGGTGAGGATCTGACCGGACTGAGATTATTGATCAAAGCCAAAGGCAAATGTACCACAGATCATATTTCCATGGCAGGACCGTGGCTGAGATACAGGGGCCACCTGGATCATATCTCCGATAATATGCTGATCGGGGCAGTGAATGCGGCCAATGACAAAACAAACTCCGTATTGAATCAGCTGACCGGACATTATGAACCTGTTCCACAGGTTGCCAGGGCCTATAAAAAGGAGGGTATCGGGACCATTGTCGTGGGTGATGAAAACTACGGGGAGGGTTCTTCCAGGGAACATGCAGCCATGGAACCCAGGCATCTGGGTGTTAGCGTTGTACTGGTCAAATCCTTTGCCCGGATTCATGAAACCAACCTGAAGAAACAGGGCATGCTGGCACTCACATTTGCAAACAGGTATGATTATGACCTGGTACGGGAAGATGATCTAATCGATGTGACTGGCATAAAGCAACTTGAACCCGGAAAACCGTTGAAGATCACGCTGCACCATTCCGATGGGACCACCGATTCCTTTGCAGCCAACCATACCTTCAACGAGAACCAGATCAAGTGGTTCAAAGCCGGATCGGCACTGAACCTTATCAGGCAGGAAAACAATTAACGCCATTGCAGAACAGGGATTCAATCATTGCTGCTTTCACCAGACTGGGGAATTTCCTCCGGCAGTTTCCGGAGGGAACCAGAAGTTCGGATGCGGCTATCGTTGCGCTCAATGAGGAACATTACTCCGGTTTCTCCTCCATGCTGGAGAGAGAGCACATTTCTAATCCATGGTTTACACGCGATGCCGTTCTTCTGGCCCTGCATGGTATCTCCCTGATGCTGGAAGAAAAGATCCTAAGAGCATGGCTCGGGCGGTATACGCCAGTACATGAAGGCGGGAAGAGCAGAACCGTGGGACTGGTGATGGCGGGGAACATTCCGCTTGTGGGGTTCCATGATCTGTTGTGTGTGCTTATTACGGGCCATTCAGTGCTGGCAAAGGCATCTTCAAAAGATGACCGCCTGATCCGTAAGATAGCAGATTTGATTATGGCTCTGGAACCTTCCCTGGCAGGCAGGATCAGGTTCACCGGTGAACCACTCAAAGGGATCGATGCGGTTATTGCAACGGGAAGCAATAACAGTGCACGCTATTTCGAATACTATTTCAGGGATATTCCCCACATTATCAGGAAAAACCGGAACGGGGTAGCCGTGTTGACCGGAAATGAATCCGGATCCGCACTTGCCGGGATCGGGAAGGATATCTTCTCTTTTTTTGGTCTGGGTTGCAGGAACGTGACCAAACTGTACATTCCTGAAAAATATGACCTGAAAGTGCTGCTCCGCGTACTGGACAGCTACCTGCCCCTCAGTCAGCATCATAAATACAGCAACAATGTGGAATACCAACGTACCATATACCTGATGAATAAAATCCCCATACTGGATAACGGGGTGTTGTTGCTCAAAGAGGATACTCAGATTGCCAGTCCGGTTGGGGTTGTATTTTATGAAAGATATTCGGAAATTGAAGAGGTATTACTACAGCTGGAATCCCTCAGTGAACAGATCCAGTGCGTGGTCTCCACCAGTTCCGGCATCCCGGGAGCCTTAGGTCCGGGGACTACACAAGAACCCATGCCCTGGGATTATGCGGACGGAGTGGATACCATCAGGTTTTTAAATGAACTGAGTTGATATGATCTATCTTTTCAGGATAATCAGTGATGAAGATCCGGAATTTGCCCGTCACCTGATCGCTGAAGGATCAGACACCTTCCTTGATTTTCACCATGCGCTGCAAAAAGACCTGGGTTATGATCCTGCGCAGCTTGCTTCATTCTACATCACCAACGAAATGTGGGAAAAACAGCAGGAGATCACCCTGATCGATATGATGCTGGAGCAGGAAATGGCCACTTTGACCATGGATCAGGTAACCCTGGATGAATTTATTACAGAAGAGAATCAGCACCTGATCTACCTGTTTGATTTCTTCTCAGAACGGGCATTTTTCATCGAACTTATTGAAAGATCGGAAAAGGCCTCCCCTAGAAATACCCCTTTCATTTCGCAATCAAAAGGTGACGCACCCCCCCAGCTGGCACTGGATCTTCTGACGGATAAAACGGATAGCTTCCCCGATGA
>JANTFK010000376.1 GCA_024763595.1 Bacteroidales bacterium
AGCATACATCCCCCGTGAGTACGGATAATAGCTTTCTGTTCGGCCAGTTCCTTTAAATCCCTGCGAATGGTCAAAGTGGATACTTTTAAAATCTCAGAAAGCTCCTCTACGCGAACCTCAAGCTGCATGGCCCTCAATATTGCCAGAATTTTGTTTTGACGTATTTTGGTTTTCATTTTTGTAAGATTTCCAAGATCAAAGGTATTGTCCTTTTCCAGTTCGGGGGGACTTCCTCACTTAACAGAAAGCAAAACTTTGAGTCTGCATCACGAATCATCTGTAAGATATAATTTTCAACTTTTTTCTCAGAGAAACGGTCTATACTCAGGCTGGGATGCATCCAGAAAAACTTTTCAGGCCACAGTTTTCGTGCTTGCAGAATATTCATATCACCTTCCGGGGGCGGAGTCAGGGAGTCAATACCATCCAGCCCGGATTTCGCAATATCCCCGGCAATTGACTGTAGCTTTCCATCGTAATGAACATGGAGTTTCTGCCCGGATCCTTCCAGGATCTCACAGACCTTGTTGTAGAGAGGGACCAGGTGTCGGCGGTACAGATCCGGACCAATTGTTTCAATGCTCATATTTTCCCAAAGCTTGATATGTATAGCCCTGGTTCTGGTAACAGTCCGGACCAGCTCCAGAAATTGTTCATTCATCTGTTCAAGTAGTTCCATCAACTCCCGGGTCTCCATTGTAATATCAAAGGAGAATTGTTCCAGTCCGGCCATGTCAATCTGGATCACCTGCAGGGGAGTCCGCCTGTAACCTATATCTTCATATTTTCCAAAATGTCCGAGGGTAATTCCCGCATCACCGAGTGCTTGTTCCGATTCATCGAAATATTTGTTGGTGGGGGTGAATGTTGTATCCTGCAGGGCTCTTTTCATGATCTTGTAGTCATCCGGACTTTTAATCATGTATTCCCTTACCCAGCCATCAATAGAATATTCATGCAGTTCACCGATGTCCGTGATCCATTTTACATCCTTCCTTTTACGGTTATCGACCTCGCTATACGATTCTTCGATATGTAAATGGGGATGTTCAACTTCAAAGAGAGTGGCATGATTGATCTGGCCAAGCCCTAAATCAAAAAGTCGCTGCCAATCGATCTCCCTGTTGATTACGAACCAGTCATAGACCGCGTATACAGGGTGGGTTATCTTTGCTCCTTCCAGTGCCTGTACGATCCTGTCTCGTATACTGCCTGATTTCATCTGTTCTCCTTTTTTATGATCCGGTCAAGATTTACTGGTAACGGTATTGATGCCTGCGAGGTGCGTTTGCCATCCCATCATTTTACCAAATTGCAGAATGATGGCGGGGTCCGCTTCATAGACCAGTGCAGCATGATGAGTGGCTCCCAACTTGCTGTATTCTTCCAGGAAGTCTGCGACCGGGATCCGGGGTTTCATCCAGCCTCTTATGTTATTTGAGAATTTACTGTTGGCTCCTTCCGCCAACATTGTTACCGGGGCTACGATTAAATTATAACCATGATCGGGACCGGGAGCCAGGTTCACCAGTACGGCATCCCCCTGCATGTAACATGCGGTGGCCACTACTGTGTCTTCTGCATCTGAAAAATTATAGGACATGTTGGTTAACCGGGGCTTTCCCTCAACAAGTTGCAGGTTCATCTCTCCCATATGGCTTATAAATAAAGTCCCGTTCTTCCAGTCAGGACAGAACATTTCCACGAAGGATACTTTTTCAAAAGCGGCAAAAAGAGCACCAGTTAGTGAAGCCGTAAGTATATCTCCTTCACCGGCGTAACCGATCCCCTTTGCCAATAGTTTGCTGATCTCAAGAAATGGTACGGCAGAGAGGTTTTTTTTGCGATCCACGTTTGCAAAATTGATGGTAAATGCGCTTAGATTCTCTTTATCAATCCATCTTCTCAGTGCCAGGCCATTGATAACTGACTGCCGGTGCAGGGAAGGATCAACCTGCTCTGTATCGTACAGATTTCTGTCTTTCTCCATTTCTTTCCCAATCTCCGGCTCATCATTGCCGGGAAGAAAATCCAGTATCCCGGCCGGATCGATTTGTATCACGGAAGAACCAATGGACGTTTTCATGATTTCAGGTTCAACGACAAAATCGCCCATCCCTGCAAAAGCGTGACCAATTTGGCCAGTCCGGCCATTTTTCATGGCAGATGCCATCTTTGCCGCCATCATATGGTGTTTAATCCTATCCAGTATATCTGAGTGATCCATGTGTCCTGCTGTAATAACAAAATCTTTGTTATTCCTGATAAGCAGGTTGCACATATCCTGAACACCATGAATTCCATGGTTATACATGATTTCTGCGGGCGACTGAAGAGGATCAAAATTGTATCCGGGCGTGGTATCCATCACAATAATGGGAAGTTGTGTATTCTTCAGGGCTTCGATCGATTCGAGTGATGGAGAATAGGCAAGGTGGAGTGTGATTAGGGCATCTGCTTCCTCCTTTTCAGCGGTGTTGATCGCCTGATCGAATTCTCTTCTGGTGCGGCATACAGGTAGTTCAATAATGCTGATCCCTTTCTCAGCCAGGCGATTTGTCACTTGTTTCAGGAACATATCAATTCCGGGTCTGATGCCAGGGTGTGACTGATCGTACAGTTCAAGGTAAAAAGGAAGCAACGCTCCCTTCAATAGCTTTTCCGTTTCAGTATGACGCTTCATGGTTATGGTATTTGTTCACATAGTTGATATACAGATCCCGGTATAGCACTGCATTGGTTTGGTTTGGGCGAATTATCCGGTAGTTTCCGCCAACCCGGTCAAATCCTTCTTTTTCATCCATGAACAAGCCTGTGCCTGCTCCTGCCATGATGGCACTACCAATGGCACCTGCCATCTGGCCGCTGGAAAGTTTTACTGGCCGGCCCGTAATATCTGCCATGATCTGTGACCATAACATGTTTGTGGATACACCTCCGACCAGTGTGATGTCGTTTACCTTCAATCCATGCTTTTCATAATGATCAATATTCCGTTTCAACTCGAATACGGCAGCCTCCATGACAGCCCTGAAAATATCAGATCGCTTATGGTGCTCTTTTTGGATCCGGGTAAGCAGTTTATCTCCCGGCCTGGTAATATCTATTGTGATATGATGTGCACCCGGAGAGGAGAACCGGGCTTCGTGTTCAAATACCTGGTATTGCTCCGGGAGTTCATCCTCGCTGACCAGTTCTTCGATTAAGGCATCAATCGTATTTCCAATTCCCGGAATTGAGAACATCGCTGCGTAAGGGCCATCAGGTGAGAGAAAGGGATCTGTCAACATCTGGTTGGATATGCCGGTATCTCTTTCGCTGACCGGATACAGGCCAACCCATGAGGTGCCACAGGAAATCAATAGTGATCCCTGTTGATAAACACCTGTGCCCCTGGCTGCAGCCGGATGGTCAAAAGATCCAAGCACAACTTCGGTTCCGGTTGGTAAGCCGGTATCCCGGCCGGCCTGCCGGGTGAGTTTTCCGATTGAAGTGGCAGAAGGTAACAGTTCGGGCAGTGATGAAGAACTGATTCCCAACAGATCCAAAAATGGCTGGTGCCATTTTCGGTTTACCTGATCCTGAAGATAAAAAGTGGTGGCAGTTGAATAATCGATGGCAAAACGTCCCGTTAGCCGGTAATAGATGTAGGAGATATTCATTACATAACGGGTCGCCGAATTGAACAGCTCCGTTTTCTGTGATTTTAACCAGGCAAGGTGAGCCAGGGGAAACATTTCCAGGAAGGGCCATCCGGTTATTTCATGAACTTTTTCCTGATCCAGATTATTCAGCATATCAGAATCAGGCAAGGGTCTTTTATCCTGCCATG
>JANTFK010000377.1 GCA_024763595.1 Bacteroidales bacterium
TTTTATGGTGAAGCAGGGTTACGTCCCCTTTTTCCTGGAAAAGCTCGCCATTCACAAAATAACCCCAGCACTTGTAGACATAGACAGCCTGGTCACACAGCTCGCCTTTGTAGTAGCCATCCCACCCCCGGTTCACCTCATTGCTGTAATAGAGCCTCTCTCCCCAGCGCGTATAGATTTCCAGGTTGTATACCTGCACTCCCTCCCAGTAGGGATGAAAAATATTGTTCTTTTCAATTGCATGCAGGTCATAATATCCCCCGTTGGGACCGTCCAAATTCGTTCTACGTGGTCTCAACCACCGCTGCTGTTTCTCCGCTGGATCCCACCGGAAACATCCGGATCTACCCCAATCCTGTAAAGGAGACCCTGCATATTTCCCTGGGGAAGATTACAGAACACTCCTTGACCCTGGAATTATACTCAGTGACAAATGCACTGATCTACCGGGAGGACATAAAACGGACAGGGATAGGCGAGGCGCATTTGGATGTACAGGACCTGGTCCCCGGCTCCTACTATCTGAGGATCATCACAGATAATGTTCCACACAATTTCCTTGTGATTGTGGAATAGTGCTTACTCTGCTGCGGGATAAAATGCATTTTCCAAATGCTCTATCTCCACCTGCCCTGAATGATAGATCACTGCGATCACATCGAAACGGGTAGGATGGTGACAATCATACAGCCGGATAAATGCATCGGTGGCCAGAATGATATTCCGCTGTTTGGCCCTGTCCACCACTTCTGAAGGATCATTGACAGGATTTTCCACCCGGGACTTTACCTCTACAATAATCAGTTCGTTCCGGTAGAGTGCCACCAGGTCCAGCTCCCGTTTCCCCCACCGCCAGTTGGATTTCCAGATACGATATCCCCTGGCCTTCAGATACCGGGCAGCGATCTGTTCGGCTCTTCTGCCCTGTTCACATTGATTCATTCCTGTTTTAC
Organism: Bacteroidales bacterium; assembly: GCA_024763595.1. Classification (GTDB taxonomy): domain Bacteria; phylum Bacteroidota; class Bacteroidia; order Bacteroidales. The sequence continues at coordinate 954 of JANTFK010000377.1, forward strand.
TTACCCTCTATATGTTTCTTACCATGTCCGTATCAGCGTCCCGATCAGATTTTCCTGTTGTATCCCGCAATATTTTATCACTATCTTTGTGCGATCCCAAACGAATATACAATGACACCTAAGCATTTCAAAAGATACCTGGTTACCTCTGCTCTTCCCTATGCCAACGGACCCCTTCACCTGGGTCACCTGGCCGGGGTTTATGTTCCGTCAGATATCTATGTACGGTACCTCCGTCAGCGCGGCAGGGAGGTGATTTCGATCTGCGGATCCGACGAACATGGGGTACCCATCACACTGAAAGCACGCAATGAAGGGATCTCACCACAGGAGGTGGTGAACCGGTATCACGAGCTCAATAAGAAGGCATTCCGGGATTTTGGGATTTCATTCGACATCTATTCACGCACTTCCAACCGGATACACTATGAAACCGCATCCGAAATCTTCAAAACACTTTATGATAAAGATGTATTTGTAGAAAAAACCTCGGAACAGTATTATGATGAAGAGGCTGCCACTTTTCTGGCCGACCGCTACATTACCGGAACCTGTCCCCACTGTGGAAATCCCGGGGCTTATGGCGACCAGTGCGAACAGTGCGGCACCTCGCTGAGCCCCACGGATCTGATCAATCCGGTATCCACCATCAGTGGCAGTCAGCCCGTGCTGAAGGAGACCCGGCACTGGTATCTTCCACTGGACCGGTACGAGCCCTGGTTGCGGCAATGGATCCTTGAACAGCATAGGGAGTGGAAGCCCAATGTATATGGACAGTGTAAATCGTGGCTGGACCAGGGTCTGCAGCCCAGGGCAGTAAGCCGTGACCTGGATTGGGGCATCCCTGTACCTGTTGAGAATTCCGAAGGTAAAGTGCTCTATGTCTGGTTCGACGCCCCCATCGGATACATTTCTGCCACCAAAGAATTAACCCCGGATTGGGAAAAATACTGGAAAGATAAAGAGACCCGGCTGGTACATTTCATAGGCAAGGATAATATCGTCTTTCACTGTATCATTTTCCCCACCATATTAAAGGCAGAGGGAAGTTATATCCTGCCGGATAATGTGCCCGCCAATGAGTTCCTGAACCTGGAGAATGACAAGATCTCCACTTCCCGGAACTGGGCGGTCTGGCTCCATGAGTACCTGGAGGATTTTCCCGGAAAACAGGATGTATTGCGGTACGTGCTGTGTGCCAATGCCCCTGAAAACAAGGATAATGACTTTACCTGGAAAGACTTTCAAAGCCGCAACAACAATGAGCTGGTAGCTATTCTGGGGAATTTTGTAAACCGGACCATCGTTCTTACCCATAAATATTTTGATGGCATAGTGCCGGAGATAACAGCCCTTACCGGCCAGGACAAGGCAGTGCTGGAAGAGATAAGCACCATCGCTTCCGGCGTGGAACAGAGCCTGGAACTGTTCCGCTTCAGGGAGGCTGTACAAAAGGCCATGGACCTGGCCAGGCTGGGAAACAAATACCTGGCCGAAACTGAACCCTGGAAAGTGATTAAAACCGATGCCGAAAGGGTAAGAACTATTCTGAATATCTCCCTGCAGATTACTGCCAATCTTACCCTGCTGCTGGATCCCTTCCTGCCTTTCTCCATGGAGAAACTCAGGGGATTTATTCAGTTTGAGGGCAGGTCCTGGGAGCTGATCGGGACACCTGACCTGCTGAAAGCCGGACACATGCTGGGTAAAGCCTCCCTGCTTTTTGAAAAAATTGAAGACGAACAGATTCAGGCACAACTTGATAAGTTGATGAAAAACCGCACAGAGAATGGGGAGACTGAACAGCTTCCTGCCCCGAAAGAAGAGATCACCTTTGATGATTTTACCCGGATGGATCTGAGGAGCGGGACCATCCTGGAGGCCGAAAAAGTACCAAAGACCAAAAAACTGATCAAAATGGTGGTGGATCTGGGATTTGAACAGCGTACCATTGTTTCGGGGATTGCCGAGTATTATGAAGCAGAGACCCTGCCCGGAAAAAAGGTAACCGTACTGGCAAACCTGACTCCCAGAACGATCAGGGGTATTGAGTCAAAAGGCATGATCCTGTTGTCGGAAAACCCGGAGGGGACACTCCATTTCGTGGAGCCCTCGGCTGAAGCAAAAAATGGTGCAGCAATCAACTGACCTAGTTGGCAAGCAGCCAGCATGAGGAAAGTCCCGGTTCAGACTTGATTTCGGCCAGTTTCCGTAAAGCTTCCTGCTGGGTGGCAAAGGAGAGGACGCTCACCCTGTACATCCGGTCCCCGGTAATCATTACTTCTGCCGGGTATCCCCGTGCCTTTAACTGGTCCTGCAGATCACTTGCATATCCCAGCTTCTTAAAACTCCCTGCAATGATATAGTAATGATGTTCTGTCTTAACCGGTTTTTGTACCTGCTTAGTTTGAACTTCATCCAGCATATCTGTTGCTTCCGGCCCTGCTTGTTGTTCCCCCTCTCCTGCCTGTTCTGTTGCCGGAGCATCTTTTTGTACCTCCTCTGCGGGGCTGACAGGAGGTTCAGTTTGATTTTCCGGACCTTCCCGGGGTATTAATATCACTGCAACCAGCACAACAGCCAGTACTCCGGCAATGAGCCAGATCACCTTCCGTCCCCGGGCTCTCTTTTCTCCACCCTTCCCGGCAGGTTGCTGTGTGGCCGCTCCTTCAGTCTGGGAAACCGGTGCCGGTTTGGAAGCGGTAACCGCTGCAGGCTCACTATCCAATCCGGATCCGGTCCCTCCCTCAGATATCTCCTCCTCTTCAGGTAATTCTTCCAGTTCCAGAAGTTCCATGGATTCCAGTCCATACTGATCCGGTTCCAGTAACCAATCCTTATCCTTCAGGAAAAGCACCTTACCGTCTTCA
>JANTFK010000378.1 GCA_024763595.1 Bacteroidales bacterium
GATCCTGTTGTTACTGATCGCATTACCATGGATTCTGTCTTCCTGCAACCGGAGAGAAGGATCGAGGTTCAGGGATGTTGACAAACTGAAAACCGAACGCGATACCAACCTGGCACGTATCCGGGAGAAGGGGATACTTACGGTAGTCACCGACTATAATTCAACCAGTTATTTTATTTACAGGGGAAAACCCATGGGTTTCCAGTATGAGATGTTACAGGGACTGGCCAATTATATGGACCTGGAGTTGGAAGTATCTGTATGCAATGACCTGGATGAGAATTTCCGTAACCTGGAGGTGGGTAACGTGGACCTGATTGCAATGAACCTGACGGTAACATCTGAACGCAAACAACGGGTGAATTTCACTGTGCCTTTTTTGCAGACGAAACAGGTACTGGTACAGCGAAAACCCGAGAACTGGGAGAAGATGCAGCACAAACAGCTGGAATCCAACGTGATTCGCAACCAGCTAAACCTTGCCGGAAAAGCCATATATGTGCAGGTGGGATCGGTTTATGCCAACCGTCTCAAATCCCTTTCTAATGAGATAGGGGGAGGCATTGAGATCCATGAGGTACAGCTCGAATCGGAACAATTGATAGAGCGGGTTGCCACGGGTGAGATTGACTATACGATCTGTGATGAAAATGTGGGACTGGTGAATGCCACCTATTTCCCGCAGCTGGATGTGAGTACTGCCATCTCTTTCCCGCAAAATGTGGCCTGGGCGGTGCATCCCGGTTCCGACAGTCTGAAGGCTGAAATTGACCGGTGGATCACCGGCTTTAAGAAGTCACGAAGCTACGCCATTTTATACAATAAATACTTCAGGAACCGGCACACTTTCCGGAATATTCACAGTGAGTATTATACCCTGGGAAGCGGAAAGATCTCCAGTTTTGATGAGACCATCAAGAAGGAGAGCGAACGCATTGGCTGGGATTGGAGGTTACTGGCTTCCGTGATCTACCAGGAGTCGAGGTTCAACCCCCGGGCCGAGTCCTGGGCCGGGGCATACGGCTTGATGCAATTGATGCCGGAAACCGCTGAAAACTATGGGATCACAAAAGAGTCCTCCCCGGAGGACCAGATCAGGGCGGGAACCACTTTTATTCAATGGCTGGACGACAAGTTCGCAGATGAGGTCCATGACGATAATGAAAGGATCAAATTTGTACTGGCATCTTATAATATCGGGTTGGGGCACATTCAGGATGCCATGCGGCTGGCAAAAAAATATGGTGATAATCCCCATGTCTGGCACGATAACGTGGAGAAATGGCTGTTAAAAAAAGCCGATCCGGCCTACTATACCGATCCGGTCGTAAAACACGGGTATGCCCGCGGTATTGAAACCTATAAATTTGTGAGAGAGATTATAGAGCGGTACGAACACTATAAGAATATCATCAATACCGAAAACATTGCTGCTTCTGTACCAGTTGAAGAACTTCGCTCAACATCATCGCAGTAGCCCCCCAGATCTTATCGTTACCCACACGGTAGAAGGGCGTTTCAATGGTTTGCCCGTGACGGAAGAGGGTTTCGCTGTCCCGGTTTTCCGGATCCAAAAGCTCCTTTAGCGTAGCCTCAATAACATACCGGACTTCGGATTTGTCCGGGAAGAATACAGGAGTCCGGTTCAACCAGCCCAGGAAAGGGGTTACCTGGAAATTACTGACGGGAATATGCAGTTGGGTAAGTTGCCCGAGCACCTCAATACCGCCATCGATGCCCAGTTCTTCGCGTGTCTCCCGGAGTGCAGTCTGTTCCAGGGACCCATCTTCCGGCTCCCAGGCCCCTCCGGGGAAACTGACCTGCGCACTGTGGGGGCCATCATAGCTGTTTCGTTTGATAAATACCAGGTGTACCTGTCCGTTACGCAGGTACAGGAGAGCCAAGACAGCAGCCTTCACAGGTTCGGTGTCATGCATGAATGCACCCCTGAATGTGGGAGCCATCCGCAACTGGGCAGCCTCCCCCGGAAGCTCATGCAGTAGCTTATCCTTTAACCTGTTCAGATTTAGCTGCTCCTTCATTAGGTTTTCATTGAAAAATGTTGGAATTTTATACTGGTAAATGTCAAACGCGAAAGGTAGCAATTTGTTCTTCTTCAGGCGCTCCGGGATAGAGATATTACTCCTGTTCCTTGCGGGAACCGGTATCTTATCATCCCCGCTTCGTGCCCAGTCGTCCCCGGACAGTCTCCGGACCAGGTATGACAGTCTCCAGGACGTGCGCAGTTCCAGATTTGAGCATTCTGTAAGACGGCAATTCAACCGGGTGGATGAATCTCAGGTAACATTACAGGAGATGATTGATTCCGTGAGGCTGGTAATGGAAGAGGTCCTTGTGCGCCTGGACAGGATGGAGGATCAGCAGCAATCCCTTTCCCAAACAATCACCAGGAATCAGGAAGCGTTTTCAGGATGGCGGGAGTCATCAATGGTATACAGGCAGCGTCTTCACCGGTGGCTATGGATGACCGGATCGGCCATGTTTATCCTGATCGTTTCTGTATTTCTGTTCTTACTTATTTTCTCTTTGCGGACGAGGAACCTGCTGGAAAAAGTGATGCTAAAACAGCAGCAGATCCTGATCCGCCAGAAAGAGATGGGCGATGAGGCCCGCGGGATGGAAAAGGGTATCCGCAAGGAAATACTCGCAAGGGACCGGAAAGTCCGGAAAAAGATCAAAGTTGTAAGAGAGGAGATACGGAATGAGACCCATATGTTGAAGACAAAGCTCCGAAATGAGATGATTGCCCGGAATAAAAAACAACGGAAGGTATGGGAATCGGGCGATAAGTCACTGCAGAAGGAGACCAGGGGACTCAGAAATGAGCTGTATAAGGAAATCCAGAAGCTTATTAATGAACAGAAAACAGAAAAGAAACAGCTCCGGAAAATTGCGGTTAAAGCGCTTCGGAAAAGATTGTAAATAAGTGACAGGGTTTATCGTAAAGCGGAACAGGAACTACGCAAACTGTCAATCCAGTTTAATGCAGTAGCTGTGACCGGGCCCCTTCAGTCGGGAAAAACCACCCTGGTTCGCAAGGTTTTTATAAGTAAACCCTATGATGTATACGAAGGAGGTACCAGGCTGTTATTTTGGTATTTGGACAATCACGCGGGTCCAGCGTTGTTGATCTTCCTCTACCTGATCAGGGAAGGTTAGGTAGGTGATTTTTGCACCTTCCAGTTTTTCATACAGGTCAATCATTTCATCGACAATTTGAAGTCCCTTACCTGTACTTACGATGTTGGATCCATGTTCAGACGGAATGCTTTGTTTTCAACTGTATTTATTAAATATAGCTCCCGGCGCTGATTTCCGGATCCCGGAACGAGATGGTAGGAACCTCTTCTTTGTATTTCTAACTGCCTGGATGTAACAAGTTTTCCGTTCGAATTAAAAAGATAAATACCCGGTTTCAGGTTTTCCTCTCCATAATATTCATGCAGCGCCACCACTAAAGAAGAATCCCCCTGTTGATACAGTGCGTTTTCCAAAGCGGCGGGATACCCGGCAAATTCGACAGGAGGAAAAACAAACTCCATTTCCCGGTTCATAACCATCAGCCATGAGCTGTGATCATTGTAGGGATATGCCATTTTATAGTTTCCGGTTGCCTGGGTAGCAACTAATATCTCGGGAATGGTATCCATGTCCAGGTCAACCAAACGTGCGGAGATAATGTTTGCCCCGCTTTTCGGGGATTTAACCCAACTTGGCACGACACCTCCAAAAAACAAGAAAATTTCACCTTTTTTAGGATATTATGAACGGTTTTATTGGGCTGTAGAGCGTTTGAG
>JANTFK010000379.1 GCA_024763595.1 Bacteroidales bacterium
GGGATTGACTGCCGGGGAATCCCCGGTCCGCTCCATGAGAGTTGCAGTGCCTGTTTGGTTTTTGTCCGTTGCAGACAATACAGCCTGAAAGGATGTAATCCTGCTTTCAGTCTGATCTTTCCAATACGCTCTTTCATAGAACGATATCCATAACCTGCATCTACCACAGCCGCATCGTGAATGCGCAATACAGCTCCGGAGCCGGTACGGATGAAAAAGGCATAAACACCATCTGTGGGTATATTCAGATAACCGTAAAAGAGGACCGCACCATTTGCTGTTTTTTCCAATATGTTGTTACCGGCAGGACGTTTTGAAAAACCACTGTCTGCAGGAAGCAGGGTTGTTACATCAGGCACCCAGGGGAACCCCCCTTTATAAGCTTTCCAGGCTACACCGGGTAAGGTCTTTATACCTGCCGCTGCAGGCACCAACTCATCATCATAAGGGCGGGGTGCAGAATAATTGGACATACGTACCTGTAATACCCGGGCTTTCATCTGCTGCTGCATCCCGGAAAATTCAGGCTTCTTTGCCAGGTTATTCACTTCCTGCGGGTCTTTGGTAACATCATATATCTCGAAGTTATCGTGATGTGAGAGGATGTTATAACGTACACCTACATGATCGCCCAAACGGATCAACTGCATCTGTCCTCGTTTCCGGTCCCTGTGTTGTGGTGCAAAATCCTTATAACCTGGTGTGTGTCCATATACAAAATATTCAACATACACCAAAGGTTTGATTTGTTTTCCGTTTCCTGTCAGGGAAGGAAGTAATGACACCCCATCTGATATAGCAGGCGCCGGTAATCCGGCCATTTCGGCAAAGGTAGGTAACCAGTCATAGGATATGCTGGGTGTGCTGACAATTCGGCCTGCCGGGATATGGCCGGGCCAGGATGCCAGCACCGGCATACGGACACCCCCTTCCCAACAGTCCCTTTTAATTCCGTCAAATGGACCAAAACTGCGGAAAAAGGATGGATTATTTGGTTTATAACCTTTTGACAGATAGGATTCGCGGGAGGGTCCGTTATCCGAAGAAAAGACGATCATGGTGTTTTTGTCGATCTTCAGATCCCTGAGCAATTGCATGATGTCGCCAACCGCATCATCTATACGCCGGGTGGCCGTGGCATATCTTTTATACACCCGGGGCCAGGATACTTCCGGTGTCTCCGTGTTATGATCGTCATCCCAGGTAGCGTTGGAGTAGTCCTGACAGACCCAGGTATCAACAGTACCTGACGCCGTATTGATCATATGTCCCGGTTTTCCTTTCCATTGCAGTCCGCCTTTCATGCCACCTCCTTTCGGATAAGCCTGTGTCGGTAGTTCCAGCACTGCATGGGGGGTATCGTAGGCCAGATATATAAAAAAAGGTCCTCCTGCATTTTTACTTTTCGCATGATCAACAATCCATTTTTTAGCGGCGGCGGTCCACAGATCAGCCGTATAACACTTATCCAGCTGCGAAGCAATATTTGTCCGGTTCAGCCACACTTCTTTGGGCCCGTCATACAATCCTTCTTTGGGATAATGTTCATGACCGTCTTTGTGCCGGATATATCCCAGAAAATAGTCAAACCCCCTGTTTAGTGGATGGGCAGGCCAGTCCGGCGGTGTAATATTGGCGTTAAGACCCTGAAGACCCCACTTGCCGAAAGCGGCTGTTGAATAACCCGCTGCCTTAAGGACGGAGGCCATTGTGTAGTTATCTTCCAGGGCTTTGTCAAATTGATTATCCCGAACATTAGCATGTCCCTGACTGCGACCTGTGAGGATGGATGCCCGTGACGGAGCACACACCGGTGCAGCACAATACTGGTCGGTAAGTACGGCACCCTGCCGGGCCAGCTTATCAAGATTGGGCGTATATTCCCATGGTTCACTCCGGTCGTTGACTTTGGCCCGTTGATTCTGATATAAAACACCCAGATCGCCATAACCCATATCATCCACCAGGATGAAGATAATGTTTGGTTTTTGGTCTTGTTGGCCATAAGAAGTCAGACTAATAAAAATAAAAAATATCCCGGTAAACAGGAGTGTGAACGGATTCAATGATTTCATTTTCAAAGAATTTAATTTTAGCTTTGTGTGTTGTAAAAAAAATTGATCATGGAATATTATACAAACATAGAAAACATCTTTATTGAGACAGTAAGGAAACTCCTTTGGTTACTTCATTTTCCCAATTATTAAGTTTCTCCTGAAGCATAATTACCAGATCGGTTTTTTCATCAGCAAGGTTTTTTCCCTCAGACAGATCGTCTTTCAGATTATAAAGCTCAATCTGATCCTGTGCAGTTTTTGTTTTACGCACGATCAGTTTCCAGTCACCCTGTCTGATCGCTTTTACCTTATGAAACCTCCAGAAGAGCGGCCTTTCCGGCATCGTGCCGTTTTCAAACAATACTTTTGTGAAACTTATTCCATCCTGCGTCTTTACAGGTGGAGTCTTAGCCAGTTCAAGAAGGGTGGGGAAAATGTCCATACTCAGGATTATTTCATCTGACTGTGAACCGGCTTTTATCTTTCCCGGCCACCAGGCAATGGCCGGTACCCTGTGGCCGCCTTCATACAATTGGCCTTTCCATCCGTGGAGTGGTAAATTATGCTGACCATATTTTTTAACACCCCCATTATCAGAGCAAAAGAAAATAAAAGTGTTTTTCGCAAGGTGCGCATTTTGTAATGCTTCCATCATCTTTCCGATATCCTCATCCATTACCTCAACCATGTCCTTATAGATAGCAGGAATACTGTCTTCCGGCAGTGCCTTATTACGCGCGTTCTTAACGCCTTCCTTCCTGAAAGCTTTGCCGTGCCGTCCCTGATAAGGATAGTGGGGCGCTTCGTATGGCAGGTACAGAAAATAAGGTTCATTTTTGTGCCGGTTGATAAAGTCAATGCCATACCGTGTAAGCAGATCTGTTGAATAGCCCTTATCATCTTTCAATATCGCATTTTCCCACCAGTCAAAATATCCTTCCTGATCAATGTGGGAGAAATAATCAATATTTCCGGCAACATAACCCTTAAATTCGTCAAAACCCTGATGAACAGGGTTATATTTCTCCGGATAACCCAGATGCCATTTACCAAACATCCCGGTAACGTATCCTTCTTTTTTCAATGCTTCAGCCAGCGTTTCTTCCTTTAGCGCCAAACCAACATTCCGGTGACGGGCAGCAGTAATAACTCCCTCAATACCTGTCCGTTGCTGATATTTCCCTGTCATAAGTGCTGCTCTTGTCGGGCTACATACTGCACCGTTAGAGTGGTAATCAGTAAACCTCATTCCTTCCGATGCCAAACGGTCCAGGTTAGGAGTGTAAATCGTATTGCTCCCATAACAACCAATATCTCCGTAGCCGAGGTCATCAGCCATGATCAAAATAATATTCGGTTTGGTGTTCTCCGGGTTATTCGTACAGGAACTAATAAATACCCATACGGAAATACTAATTATAACTCTAAAAATCTTTTTCGAAAATTTTATCATGTGTATAAAGTTATATTAAAATTTTGTAATGAATACTGATTAGGAAAAGGGTTCCATCGGTAATCATAGCTATGGCCCAAAGCATTTGAGCCATATTGGATCATGCCGGAGGAAAACCATCTGATTCGTTATATTTTACAAAGCCCGGTGCAACACCCATTCATTCAATACGGGTCTGTTACCTTTGGGCCCGGTGATTATCAGACGGAAATAGCGGCCGGTCACAGGGTCGAAAGATTCGGAGTGACCAGATCCTTTTGTTTTCCCTTTGACAATTGATTCCCACCGGTCACCTTTTTTTA
>JANTFK010000380.1 GCA_024763595.1 Bacteroidales bacterium
GAGAAGTTTGAATTCATTTTCAGAAACAGCAACGAAGCCATTGTAATTGTGGATGTGGGGGATGGCGTGCACACCAGGGTGCTGGAAGCCAATCAGGCTGCACTGGATCTCTTGAAAACCAGGAAGGAAGATCTGAAGAGTTTGATGCCCGAAAAGTTCGTTATAGGGGAGATGAAGGCCAGAAGGGAGACATTTTTTAAAGAGGTGCTTGAAAAAGGAAGGGGAAGTATTGAGCTGCAAATGAAGATCAGGGAGGATAAAGTTCGCTGGCTGGAGATAACGGCTCACGCTTTCAGGCGTACGGGAGCAAATATGGTGGTAGGTGTTGCCAAAGATATTACAGAGACCAAAAAGACGACGGCTTCTCTGCGGGAGACAGAAAAACTCTACCGGACTCTGTTTGAATCGGCACAAGATGCCATCGGATTGTTCTCAGTGGAACGGGAGATGCTGCTGTTCAACACCGCTTTTCATGAAAATTTAGGTTATGACCGGGAAGAGCTAATGAAAATGCCGGTGTCGGGAATTATCCATCCGGATGACAAAGAGATGCTTCTTAACTTACAGCCCAGGCTTATGCAGGAGGGAGAGCTATCGGTTGACTTCAGGATCATTCATAAGTCGGGCAAATGCATGTATGTCTCTTCAAAAACAGTGCTGATCCCGGGAGAGGAGGGTAAGAAAGACCTGATCCTGACAATTATACGGGATATTACAGAAAGGAAGGAACACCTGGATGCACTGGAAAGGGCGAGGGACAGGGCAGAGGAGAGTGATCGCCTGAAATCGTCATTCCTGGCCAATATGTCCCATGAGATACGGACCCCCATGAACTCCATTGTGGGCTTCTCCACCCTGCTCGATAATGCATCCCTGGATGAGAAGACCAGGGAGATGTATGTGGATCGTATCATCCGAAATTCGGAGTTACTGCTGGCCCTGATCACGGATATCATAGACCTGGCAAAGATTGAAAGTGGTCAACTGGCCATTATTTATGGTAAGCTGTTGATCTCGGATCTGATGCATGATATGGAACAGTATGCACATGATGAACTGGAGCGACTCGGTAAAAAAGATATAATAATCCGGACAGAGGTAGCATGTGATGATTTTGAGATAGAAGTAGATGTGCTTCGTATTGCCCAGGTCATGAAGAACCTGATTAATAATGCCGTAAAATTCACAAAAAAGGGGGAGGTCCGGATAGGTTGCAAAAGGGTAAACGGGGATCAGAAGATATTGCTCTATGTGGAGGATGAAGGCATCGGTATTGCACACGAGAACTTCGATCTCATTTTCGATCAGTTCCGGCAGATTGACGGTTCCAACACCCGGAAACACGGGGGGACCGGGTTGGGACTGGCCATATCCAGGAATCTGGTGAAAATGATGGGAGGCAGGATCTGGGTTGAGTCTAATCCCGGCAAAGGGGCTTTGTTCCAGGTTGAGTTGCCTGTCAGGTTTTCAGCCGTTACCCCGGCTCCGGAGGAGCAGGTTACCCCGGAAGAGCTTGTCTCTTTCGATCCGGGGCAGAAACTGGTCATGGTGGTGGATGACGAGCAGGACACACTGGACCTCTTCCATGCCATGCTTACCACGCTGGGGTACCAGGTGGCCATTGCCGGGACCGGATATGAAGCACTGCGGATACTTGAGCAGTCTGTCACTCCGGATCTGATCCTGATGGATATACAAATGCCCGTCATGAGTGGAACAGATACCCTGCGGATCATACGCAGGCGTTTTCCGGGGATCAGTGTGGTGGCACAATCGGCCCATGCCCTGCTGGGGGACAGGGACCGTTTCCTCGGGGAAGGATATGATGATTACCTGGCCAAACCATTTACCTCCGCACAGTTAAATAGCGTGATTTCCCGCCTTATCGGGACATGACCTTTTCCGGTCCGTTACCTGTCCCGGGTACAGCGCTTTCCGGTCTTTTTAAAATATTGCTACTTTTACGGACGCTGAAAGTAATATATTCTTAATCCCTTTTGAATGCAAAAAATAAACGAGTTCCTTCTTTTTCTCAATAATTATCTGGGTGGGCATCAGTGGTTTGTATTCTTTTTGCTGGGGACCGGAATTTTTTTTACACTTTACCTGGGATTACCCCAGTTCAGGTATTTCAGGCATGCAATCAGAATCGTAAAAGGTAAGTATGATCGTGCTGAAGATGTGGGGGACACTTCTCATTTTCAGGCATTAACCACTGCTCTGAGCGGGACAGTGGGTACCGGTAATATCGCAGGGGTGGCCCTGGCCATTCACCTGGGTGGACCTGCGGCCCTTTTCTGGATGCTGGTCACTGCACTTTTTGGAATGACTACAAAATTTGTGGAGGTGACCATTTCTCACAAGTACCGGGATATCCTGCCTGATGGTTCCATATCGGGCGGCCCCATGTACTACATGAAGAAACGGATGAACATCACCACCCGGAGAGGTAAGATCATCAGGACCGGAGCGGTGCTGGGTGGATTCTTTGCATTTGCAGCCATACTCTCTTCCTTTGGGACGGGAAACCTGCCCCAGATTAACAGTATCTCCGATTCCATGTTTTCCTCTTTCGGGATCAAACATGCGGTTACGGGAGGTGTACTGGCGTTATTGCTGGGCCTGGTTATTATCGGTGGAATCAAGCGGATTGCGAAGGTCACTTCCACCCTGGTACCAATGATGGCCCTGATCTACCTGGTGGGAGCCATCCTGGTGATTGCTACCAATTATCAAAATATTCTGCCTTCGCTGGGATCAATTTTCAGTGATGCTTTCTCGGGAAGTGCAGCCATCGGGGGCTTCCTGGGAGCAGGATTTGCGTTCACATTCAACAAGGGGGTGAACCGTGGGCTTTTTTCCAATGAAGCCGGCCAGGGATCAGCTCCCATAGCACATAGTGCTGCAAGGGCCCAGGAGCCGGTCTCCGAGGGCATGGTCGCCATTCTTGAACCATTTATTGATACCATCATTATCTGCACCCTCACCGGCCTGGTGCTACTCTCTTCAGGTGTGTGGAACGAAAAGATCGAGAACCGTTTTGAACAGGCTGATTTACAGGTGCTGGACGGGAATTATTCGGATAAATGCCAGGAAGACAGGAGATTGTTGAGCAGGGTTTTAAGCAATGACACGTCCCTGGTCATGTTTACCGGGAATCTGCAAATCAGCGATGGCACTGTTGTTACACCGGGAGTCACGATCATCCATGCTGAATCGATTGCGGAAGATGTAGTCGTTACAAAAGGATCAGAAAAATATACGGGTCCCGTACCCGTTAAAGCTGGCAATGTTCAGTTTGGAGAGATGGACCTGGAGGATAACCTCTATTTTACCGGGCGTTCCCTGTTACACAGTGCACCGCTGACCACCGAGGCATTTAAACGGAGTATCCTGGGGGACTGGGGCCAGTATATTGTATCCATCGGGCTCCTGCTCTTCGCATTCTCCACAGCCATTTCCTGGTCCTATTACGGGGGACGGGCGGTTACTTACCTGTTTGGAACCAGGTACGTCATTATCTACCGGTTGATATATGTGGCAGGATTCTTCGTGGCTTCTTTTACAGATACCACCATTGTCTGGAACCTCTCCTATATTACCATTGCCATCATGACCATTCCCAACCTTTTCGGGTTGCTGGTCCTGCGAAGGGATATTAAGCGTACCATCCGTGACTACTGGAAGGATTTCAGGAAAGAGTGGCCGGAGGAGCCGGTTCCCCTGGGGGAATAGTCAGGAACCCACCAGTTCCAGCAGCGCAATATTCTCAACATGGTGTGTATGTGGAAACATATCCACCGGCTG
>JANTFK010000381.1 GCA_024763595.1 Bacteroidales bacterium
GGGGCCTGTTCCGTTCCATACAAATGCGTTGGGGAACCTGGTATTGCCCTCTCCGGCAATAAGGGTGATCAACGATTTCCGCATCAGGGTATCGGGACAATCATATTCGCTCCAAACATAGAGTGTGACACTATAGGTGCCGGCATGCGGGTAGATATGTTCGGGATGATCTTCCGGTGATGTGGTTCCGTCTCCAAAATCCCACAGGTAGTAACTGGAGTTGAGCGAGTTGTTCCTGAATTTAAAAACCTGTTTAAGGTTCCTGGCAAAGGTGGGATATGCATCGAACAAAGCCCTTGGGCGCTCATGAACGGTGATGATCTGTTCGGTTGTATCCGTACCGGCCAGACCAAAAACAACCAGTCGTACATGGTGTTCCCTGCTTTCCCAGAACGTATGTGTGGGTGCGGGATCTGTGGAGAACTCACCATCATCAAAACTCCAGATATAGGTATCCGCATAGGTGCTGTTATTCCTGAATGTGACCTTCAGGGGAGGACAGCCCATTGTGTCCGGCTCAAATGAGGCAGTGGGAGCAGGGGGAATGATCTGAACCTTTTTAATGATATTGTCGCTGCAGAAAGTGTTGTAAGCTGTCAGTTCAATGTCATAAATACCCCAGGTTTCATAGATGTGTTGCAGCGGATCCTTTTCTGAACTGGTTGACTGATCGCCAAAATCCCAGTAGTAGGACCACTCTCCGGGGGAGGAGAGGTTGGTGATGAAGACCAGTGAATCCGGGTAATACTGCATTTCGGGATGTGCAAAAAAGTCAGCCACCGGGGTGGAGTACACCCGTACACTATCGATGGTGGAATCCCTGCATCCGAATTCGGATTCAATGGACAACCGGGTATAATAGAGTGTGTCTGTGCCGGGAGGACCATAGATGGTATCTTCCCCGATAATATCAATAATCGTATTACTGTGGGTGTATGTAAATACATGGTTGACCATGCCGCCCGATGTAACCAGGTGATCCCCGTCCCCGAAATCCCAGTTATACCTGAAGTACCCTTCATTGGCAAGGAATGTGACGTTGACGGGACTGCAAATGTCATCCGTTTCCGCAAGTATTGTCATATGGGGTAACGGATGAACAACCATTGCCAGGGTATCGTGCAGATCCGTTTCACAGGAATTGGATCCGTGGTGTTCAATGACCTTTTGCAGAATATATGTATTCTGTCCTGCCTGGTTGTTCAAATAGAGTGTAAATGTGTCGGCAGGAAGGTTATACAATGTATCTATGGCGCCCTGGATCTCAATCACCAGGTCATACCGGGAAGTATCTCCTCCGGTAAGCAGAATTTCAGCCAAGCTGCTGTTGTCCGCTTTCTGGCACCAGGTGGAGTCGGGAGTCAGAAATTCAGCATAAGGCAAATCCGCCACACCAACCAGGAAACTGTCGATACCCACGCAGCCACTCATATCCGGCGGAGTTGTAAATACCACCGCATGCGTGCCCGGCCCTGCAGTTGCAGGATCAAAAAGACCGGTGACCGTATCGGTTATCCCGGTGCCGCTCCAGGTACCGGTGTTGGGTATCGCCTCCATATCAAATGGCGGGTCATAGATACATAACGGATCGATGGGCAGAATCTCCCCGTCCGGAGCATCGGTGACGATGATCTGCGTTGTATCGTCCGCCTCACATCCGTTCCCGTCCCGGATTGTATAACTGATCTCCTGGGTACCGGGGCCCGCAACATAGGGTGCGAATTCTCCTGTGGAGGCATTGAGAATGCCGTTTCCGCTCCATGTGCCGCCCGGGGTGGCTGCTACCATGATAATGCTGCCTGCAAATTCACACAGGGAGTCCACCGGTGTAATGGTTGCATCCGGATTATCCACGATCCGTATCACAGACCGGTCCGTTTCAGGGGGGTCCGTAGGGTATGGATTACAATAGTTCCAGTATCTCAGTTCCACTTCGAATTCTTCACCGACCAGGTTATCATCGGCCACTGTAATGGGTAGGCTCCGTTCATTTGAGCCGGTAACCGGCCCGGTGAGGGTGATCACAGGGCCCTCCATTGGCCAGGGACCCGTATATCCGTTCACGCTTACCGGGGTACTCGACGACATGGTGTTGTTTGTTCCGTATACCCACTGGATCCAGCGGGTGTCGGTATTGGGCACGTCCCTCTCCTGCGGCGGTACGCAGTTGAAAAGGGTACCGTCGTCAAACCGCATGGTGGCTCCGTTCCCAACACAAACCGGGTAGACATCAGGGTCGGCATTTACCCTTCCCCCGTTTTCATCATCCGTATCCCAGACAGTCACGATCTGCTCCTGGGAGGAAGAAGAACAGGTGACCCCGTCCACGATCAGGGTTGCCACGGGATGGTAGTTACAGTGGAGATCATTGGAAACATAGGTATGGGTTGAGACAGCTTCCCATTCACTGTTGCCGGCATTGATTTCAACAGCATCTTCCGTATCACTGCTGCCGTCATCCCAGTCAAACCGGATCTGCACGCTGGCCCCATTATCATGGACACCCACATAGCTGACGGTCCAAACAACTTGCACCGGTGAGCACAAACCATCCGGTTGGATATCGTTTGCCTTGGCAATGATAAAGCAGTTCTGGGCTGTACCTGAAAATGGGATCCCGGCCAGGAAGAGTGTCAACAACAGCCATCTCGTAACATTCATCTGCGTAATATTCAATCGTTCATTAATAGTCGTTAAAATTCCACTTTCCACGGAATGCCCTGGTGAGCAACCGGTTGGCATCATCATCCTCCAGGAAGCGTTCGTGACTGGGAGACCATTTCAGGGGGCGTTCAAGGGTGTAGGCCATATTGGCAATATTACATACCGTTGCCGTTCTGTGTCCTGTTTCCACACCGGAAACAGGCTGGGTCCTGTTCCGGATGGCATCTATCCAGTCCTGGTAGTGATTCTCACTTCTGTATAAGGGAGTGTCGCTACTTTTTAACTCCAGTTCGGTAAGGCCCGCTATATCAGAGCGGTAAAAACTGCGGCTCACTTCGATCTTTCCCTCTGTACCCAGGAACTGCACCGCATTGAATTCACCCCAGTCCACGTGGTTCATCACGGTGCCGTTGGCATACTTCATCTGCAACCCGCGCTTTGCACGCTTCTCCGGAGGTATAAACTCTACCGGACCTGACCGGTCCATGCCCATTGCCCACTGGCCGATATCAAACATGTGGGCTCCCCAGTCCGTTATCATGCCCCCGCCGAAACCCCTGAAAAGGCGCCATCTGGCCCAGTCATTATCTTCAATGGGGGGGGAAAGGACCGGGCTGTAGTTCCTGAACATGGAAGGCCCTACCCACAAATCCCAGTTAAGGTATTCCGGCACCGGTTCCCCGGGCAGTTCACAGGCCATCACCGGATCGCCCACACTGACATTGATCTCTTTCACATCACCTATATAACCATTCGATACCATCTCACATGCATGTCTGAAATTTCTCCAGGAACGTTGCATGTTGCCCGTCTGAAAAACACGATGATATTTTCTGACAGCATTGACCATGGCCCTTCCCTCGGCAACGGTGAGTGACATTGGCTTTTCACAATAGATATCTTTCCCTGCCTTTGCAGCATCCACGGTTATCATGGCATGCCAGTGATCAGGTGTTGCAATGACCACGGCATCAATATCTTTTCTATCCAGTAGTTCCCGGTAGTTCTCATAGGTGTCCACCATCTGTTTTTTACCATCCGGTTTCTCTGCATTGGCTGTTTCTGCTGCAGTTTTAAAACGGCCCAGCTTTTGCTTGTCCACATCGCAGGCAGCCAGTAT
>JANTFK010000382.1 GCA_024763595.1 Bacteroidales bacterium
CCATATTGCTGAGTTTAAGAGCTTTATCTAAATTTCCTATTCTAAAATAGACAGATGCGGCACGATATAGAATATCTGCATGGAATGTTATTTTACTTTTGGTGGAACGCGGATCCAGAGACTCAATATATGAAAACGCATTATCACATTCTCTCAGTGCCTTATCGTACTTATTGTAATAAATATAGAAATCAATGATATTATAATAGTACTTAATTATCTGGTTGGTATATTCTGTGATGTCACCTTGTTTATCAATGATTTGTTGGGCTTTTTTAAAATAAGATTCTGCTAAATCATATTTATCTAACTGAGAGTATGCATTTGCATATGTGATTTGTATCCTGTGTGAAATGAATGGACTTATCTCAAGTTTTGTAAGATTTATCCTAGCCAGCTGTTCTTCGGCCAGTTTATCTTCCTTGAGTTCAAAAAGCAAGCTGATATAGTTGGAGAATACAAATGCAAAATCATCCGTATTCTGATACCCGTGCTTGATCATGAAATCAAGGGCAAACTCATAATACTCTTTGGTACGATAAAAGTCATTCCTGGATTTATATATGTTTCCTTTGTTATGGTACAAGCTTGCAAGATAGATGCTTTCGGGGGCAACTTTATCCAGTATCTTTTCCGCTTCATTTAAGTGATAGAGTGCCTTGGTGTTATCATAAATGGTCCGGTATACCGATGCCAGCAACACATGATAGTTGGCGACCCTTTCGTCGATAATATAGTTGCTGCTCTGGTAGGCCAGATCCAGCGCCTTGGTCAGGTAAAACTCTGCAGAGTCCAAATTGATATTGTACTGGATATGTTCATATCCTCGCATACCAAATTTATAGATCAGTTCTCTCACTTTTTGATCTTCTTCGGAATGGTCCTGACTCCATGAAACGGCATGGAAACAGATGATCATCAGAAGCGAGATTGCTGTCCTGGAATATGGAATGCTTTTCATGCCCGGAATAAACCTTAAATGAAAGAAATAATGGGATATGATGCAAACATTTCAGTAAAATTGCGAAAAAAAAGTTAACTCTCAAATCGTTGACATTTAACATGATAGGATAGTTAATAAAAAAAATGTAAAAATACTTCACTTTTTCGGGTAACGTTTAGACACTTTTTGGAATTAACTATTGAAAACCTAGACAAACGATTTTTCAACCCCTAATTGAAAAGCCATGAAAAAAGTAGATTTTAAGTTATTCGCAAAAGACATGATCCAGGAGAAAGAGCTGAACTATTTAAAAGGTGGAAGTGGAGGTGATCCGGTAGATGACCTGTTGCATCCGCCCACGAAGTAATTGCACTTTTCCGAATCATCAGGATAAGATGAGAAGACGGTCTCTTTGACCGCAAGACATATTGATCTGCATCATTGGCGGGGATGAATCAGACCCCTGTTCATTGGAGTGGAGGGAACAGCCGGAAGCGGCAGTTCCGGTAGTATAGCGGATAATATATTATTATGCGCACACTCT
The DNA here is from genome assembly GCA_024763595.1 of Bacteroidales bacterium. Classification (GTDB taxonomy): domain Bacteria; phylum Bacteroidota; class Bacteroidia; order Bacteroidales. Next base: position 1,488 of record JANTFK010000382.1, read on the forward strand.
GGAAAACATGCAAACGTGCATGTTTGCCCCAGGGAGTAAAGGTACCAGACTGCATGGCCAGAAGTGGTCGTGAAGGGTTCCTTAGCCCTTGAAACCAACATTAATATTTACTGATATGAAACGCGACAGGCACATTTTACAAAAGTACCTGGACAATGAACTCTCAGAGAAGGAGTTGGACAGGTTCGAGCAGGAGCTCAATGCCAGTCCGGACTTGCTTGTAGAGCTTGATCTTTATAAGGAGGTGGATGAAGCCATTTCCGACACGGAGGTGTTGGATTTCCGGGCCCAGTTGACAGAACTGCGGGAGGAGACAAGACGATCTGACAGCGGACGCAGGGTTTTTCGGTTCACCAGTCCATGGCATTATGCTGCATCAGCAGCACTGGCATTGTTGATAGCAATTGGTTTGGCTACTGTTCTGGGACGACCCTTGTCCAATAAAGATCTGTTTGTAAAGTACATGAAACCCTATGAACTGGTTCTTACCAACCGTTCAATAGACAATGAAGCAACTCAATACTTAATGAGTAAAGCCCAGAACTATTTTCAGAATGGTGAGTTTGAAAGGGCCATTGATTGTTTTGATGAGGTGCTTGAGATCAATGCCAACAAGGTGGAGGCTGATTTTTACATGGGGGTTTCCAACATGGAGATTGATAAATTCCGGGATGCCAGTGAATCATTTACAAGGGTGATTGAACAAGACGACAACCTGTACATCCAGAAAGCGGAATGGTTTCTGGCAGGATGTTTGCTGGCCATGGATGAGACGGAGCGTGCACGGAGAGAGCTGGCTATGATTGCTTCATCTTCAAATCATTATTACAAAAATGATGCAGCAAAGATCCTGAAAAGGATGAAACGATAGTATCAGATTACCACCTTGGCGTGAGGTGGTAATTAACAATGAATTGATTTAGTGCTGAATTTATCGGGTGATGAAGGATAAGCCGGATTATAATGAGTTATTGGAGTATACAAGACAACTGGAACAAAAGGTTGCCTGGTTGGAGGATACATTGAAACAGTTTCAATCAGACGGGACCAGGGTAAAGACCAGTTTCCTTTCCAATATTTCTCATGAGATCAGGACTCCTATGAATGCGATCATCGGATTCTCTCACCTGCTGGGTGATGATGATGTGGATGGAGAGCAACGAGAAGCTTATATCAACCATATCACCCGGAACAGCAATTCGCTCTTAAACATGATGGACAACCTGATTGATCTTACATTGCTCGAGACAGGGAATCTCGAAATCGATGAAGATGAAGTTGAGATCTACCAGATGTTGAAGGAATTGTATGATAAGTACAAGATGGATCAATACAGGGCGAACAGGGAGAGAGTGGCCCTGTTGTTGAATGTGAGAGAATCATTCAAACAGGCCAGGATCATTACAGACAGGCAGCGCCTGTCACGTGCATTAAGCTGCCTTATGAACAATGCCCTGGCCCAAACACATAAGGGTGTTATTGAAATCGGCGCATTATTTTCCGATAAAAATACACTGGTTTTCACCATAAAAGACAGCAGTGACATGCTGTTACAGGAGAGAGCCAGGAAGGTCTTTGAAACAATTGAAAAAGAGGAGGACTGGTACAACACTACCGATACGATAGGACTTGGCTATAAGCTGGCCAGGGGATTGGTCGAGGCCATGAAAGGAGAGATCATGGTCAAAGACAGTTCGTTTAAAGGTACTACCATTGAGTTTTCATTACCGGTCAGGACAGTGATTCCAAAGTATTACCAGCAGCGTGATACTGGAAGGATGCAGATTGAAGGTTCACCGGGATGATGAAGGAATGAGACCTCTGCCATATTTTAATTAGGGGTTGTTTTCAGGTTTTCAAAATGGCAGGTCATCAAATCCGGAATCATTCTCAGGTGGTTGTGAAGGAAAGGGAACATCCTGACCAGGCAAGGTTTCTTGATCAGGCAAGGTTTCCTGTGCCGGAGTTCCGATGTCTGGCTCATCCATGGTCCCGTTCTGTATTTTCTCAATGCGCCAGGCTTCAAGATTTGTGAAGTAGGATACCTGGCCATCTTTTTCCCACTTGCGTCCTCTCAGGTTAAAGGATACTTTTACCTGGTCATCAACCTGGAACTGGTCGAGCATGGAACACTTATCCTGGGTTGCCTGGAATTTGATATAATCTACAAATTCATAACCCGATGTTCCGGTTGATTTGATTTCCAATACAAATTCTCGTTTTTGAAAGCGATCAGAGACTTGTTGTGTTTCGAATTTTTCTGCCAGACGGCCATTGATCTCGAAGCTCATAAT
>JANTFK010000383.1 GCA_024763595.1 Bacteroidales bacterium
TGGTCATACTTTCCGGTACACAGATGATGTAATTGGCAATATTCAGGTTCTCTTCTGCAACTTCCTCAATCTCTTCCTGCTGTACCAGGCCGATGGTCATGATCTTCAGATCTTTATTTTGTTGTAACAGGTGCCAGATAATGCCTTCAAAATTGTTGGAGTGGTAGGAACCGTTCAAATGGAACATTACTTTTCCTTTCTCCCAGTTTTTCAGGATAAAATACGCCATGGTGGCATCTTTGGCTGCCTGTGCTTTGGGTAGGTTTTCCATCATCGACATGGGCATGGCCGTGCCATGCAATGGTTTCCCGGCCGGTGGCATTACCTTTTCTGTTGCAGGTGGCATTGCTTTTTCTGCTGTATCGGGCATTGCCTTTTTTGTTGCAGCAGGCATTTTTTTACCCATTCCCTCCATATTCAGCATCTCTTTATAACACCTCACTTCAGGATCGTAGTTGATGGGCAGCGGGGCTATATATCTTTTGGCCTCTTCGGAAAGGTTATCCAGCGCTTCAAACCCGCCCTTATAGACCATCGAAGCGTAACGCCTCGGAATGTTGGTGGCAATAAAGGGGATGTGCTTCTCTTTAGCGAATTCCACCAGCGGTTTGTAATCTGTTTTATAGTTTTTCCATAGACGCATTTCCGCTTCAAACTTATCTGCACCATACTTCCCGCCCAGGTACTCGTTCATGATCAGCTGTCCGTCCGCTTCAAACATCTCCGCCCCCAGTATGAGGGCATCCTGTTTACTGTCATACAGCTCTTTTGTTATTTCAAGCTGCAACCAGTGTGCGATGGGGTCAGTATGCAGTTCTCCGAAAAAGATGATATCTGCCCCCTGCAGATCCTTTATCATCTTCGCGTATTTTACGGGTTTCCCTTCCTGATTGAACAGGGTATAGGCAGGTTTATCACTTGTAAAGCTCAATAAAGCAACTACTGAAAGCAGGATCAGAAAAACAGGCTTTTTCATATGTGTCATGTTCATGAGGTCTTTTAATTTTACATGGTTAAATTCCCCGATGCGCCACATCGGAAACAGGGGTCCAGGGCTTGCCCTGGGGTGTATGACCATTTATTTAACATTGGTGAATTTTGGTTTCTCTTTCGTAAAAAGATATATTATTCATTCATTCATTCATTTCATTGTTGTAAGTGCCTTCCTTTCAGGTAGCTGCTGGGTGATTTCCGGGTTGTCTGAATAGGGGATTACATATTCCATGCGTGAGTTTAGCACCGGGAAGACACCCTTTAATACATTATCAGGTGCATCCCCTTCAAATCCCAGGTAGCCATAGCTCCCGTAGTGGAACAGTTTTCTGGAGAGGCCCCTGAGCGCTGCCGGACTTCCGGTTGCCAGAAAGCCTAGGGTCTGATCCGGGTTCCGGCTGTTTGGGACCGCGTATACAAGTGAGTTCTCACCTGTAAGTGCTTGGATCTTCTCATTTGCTTCCGGGCTCAGAAGGTCGTTATACTGATCCCCGATACTGACCAGGCCGGCATAGCTGTTTTCGTACCCCATGATCCAGACGGGCCGGTTTGCAGGTATCTTATTGATTGCCGTATCATACACAATCATAATCTCTTTGTCCTGTGCAGCCTGGGTTTGTTTCCAGAACTGTGCCACAGCCAGGTAATCAGCGGAGATTTTACTATATGCCGGTAAAATGATCATAGCACTTTTTGCGCCGAAGAGCTGGGAGAGTGTTGCCGGCACTTCGCTGCGATCAAGGGTGCGCATCAGGTTGAACCGGGGGTCCACACTGACCTTTAAAGGGCGTGTGTTGAATTTACCGGTAAATGAGGTCTCGCTTCCCTCCATGGATATCCTGGTAAATTCAACCGTATCCCGGCCTTCCAGGTAAATGCCCACCGGTACGCTCAGCTGAAAAGGGTTGCCCGGCTGAACCTGCTTCAGGTTAAAGGTCAGCCGGTATTGTTGACCGGACCTGGTCACTTCAACATCTGAGAGTTCCAGTGAGGGAGCTCCGGTCCTGTTGATCCACTGATCGAACATGGGTGCCAGGTCTTTGTTGGTAACCGCTTCAAAACTGGACCGGATATCATCATATGTGGCAAACCTGAATTTATTTTTTCTGTAAAAATCGGAATAGGCACGGATAAAAAGCTCATCTCCAAATTCATCCCGTAACATATTATTGAACATCATTACTTTTCCGTAACCAATGGCCTCTTCGGCCGGATTGTTCCTGTTGATGAATGCTGACGGGGGAAAGTCATTCTCTTCATTGACATAATCGGTGAACTTCTGCAGGGTGTTCCTGCGGTAGTCCGTTGCCAGTCCCTGTTGCTCCTTGATCAGGTGATCGGCCATATAAACTGTAATTCCCTCACACCAGTTTCCCTGGCTGTAATCTACATAGACGCTGTTCCCCCAGTAGTTGTGAAGCAGTTCATGGGGGTATGATGAATGCAGGATCCAGGGGAACCGGATCACCTTTTCACCCAGGAGGGTAAATGAGGGCATCCCGTATCCTGTCTCCCAGAAATTCTCAACCAGGGCAAACTTGGAGTAGGGATAATCCCCGATCAGGTTCTGATAAAGCTTCAGATAGTGGCTGGTTACCCCGAGATACCTGTTTGCCAGGCTCTCGTCGGGAGTTCTCAGGAATGCCTGTACCAGTACGTCATCACTTTGAAGGGAGTATTCCGTCCACTTTCCTGCAACCAGGTAGACCTCATCGACAGGATCAGGAGAGCTGTACCGTACGGTTCTTCTTCCACTGGCAACCTGGTTCTTTGTCCGGGTACCCTGGGTTACCACATTCCATGGTCCATCCAGTTCCACGGTCAGGTTGAAAGTAAACAGTGCGGTGTTCTTAAATGCCGGCAACCATTTGGTTGATCCGGCCAGGTAGATCCCTTCGGGAGAGATGATCCCGTCAGTCTCGCTGAAACCGCGTGCATACTCAGTGGCACCTGCCTTAATCTCTTCCCTGATCACTCCGGCATAGCTCAGCGGAATCCTCAACTCTTTGCTGATATCCGGATCCAACACTATCCGGTAAGAGGTTGCACCATGCTCTTCACCGGTTTCAATTTTCTGTACAGATATTTCCTGATCCTCCTCCCGTAGGGTCAGGTGGCTGTTGAGGGTAAATTCCAGCGGAACCCCTTCTTTCAGGGAACCGGGAGGGAATATGATGGTGTCCAGGACCGTTATCCTGCTTGTCTCATGTTGTATAGAGGCAAATATTTCATGGTGTGGTTGCCGGGCAAAGGTGGCTGTCGATAATGCCATTATTCCGGCCAGCAAAACGGTATTTCTTGTCATCGCATGCTTTTTTACTATGCTGGTGTTGAGGTCTGAACCTCCTCCTCAGCAAAGGACGCGCAAAATTACATTTTTTTTGGAAGATCGGGGAGATGGCTTTAACCAGCCTGGGGAAATCTCAGGGTGTAACAGAATGGGGGCTTCACAGAAACCTCAATCAGCATGTGGTGTCAATTATTTTTTAATGATTTTTCTTGTTCCCATAAGCATTCCATCTTCGTCAGTAACTCTCATGAGATACATTCCTGGTTTGTAATTAGAAAAATTAAATTGAGTTTCACCATTTCTATCATCATCTCTAACTCTTGAGATTTGTTTACCATTTATATCCCAAGTATCAATGATTGCTGTTTTTCCTTCAGAATATTTTGCAGTTAAATCATTTGTTACAGGATTAGGATAAACCTTTAAATTATTTTCATTAGATAAAACTTTTTCTAATCCAACCCCTGTTATTTCAGCACTATCAACAAGAACTCT
>JANTFK010000384.1 GCA_024763595.1 Bacteroidales bacterium
ATAACTATGCCTCCAATACCGCTCAGGCCCTCTCCGTTATTACGATTCCACCGGAATTCCGGCTCTTCCTTTTTCTGCCGTGGGATCACAGTTTTACACATACTGCCGGGATATTTACATTGATGGCGGTGGGTGCCAGCATGTATGCCCTGGAGATGGGTAAAACCGCCATTGAAACCACCAAAAACATAGGCAAGAACATCCGGGAGATCAAACCCGACATGATGTTCTCGGTGCCCACCATTGCCAAGAATTTCCGAAACAACATTGAAAGCGGTGTACGGGCCAAAGGGAACTTTACATGGAAACTGTTCCAAACCGGATTGAAGATCGCATACCGGTATAACGGCATTGCCTGGGATAAAGGAAAGGGTATGAAAGCCCTGCTGAAACCCATTTACATCCTGTTTGATACAGTGATCTTTAAGAAGGTACGGGAAGGACTGGGTGGAAATATGAAATTCTTCATCGGAGGCGGCGCCCTGCTTGACATTGAACTGCAGCGCTTCTATTATGCCATCGGCATCCCCATGTACCAGGGATACGGCCTTACGGAGGCCAGTCCCGTTATCAGTGCCAACAGTGTTGACGGATACAAAATGGGATCATCGGGCAGGATCCCGGAGAACATGGAAGTGAAAATATGTGATGATGACGGTGTAGAGGTATCCCCGGGTGAAAAGGGTGAAATCGTGGTCAGGGGCGAAAATGTAATGAAAGGGTACTGGAAAAACGAGGAGGCTACTGCCGAAACCATCAGGGATGGCTGGCTCTTTACCGGGGATATGGGGTATGTGGACCCGGATGGCTTCCTCTATGTACTGGGCCGGTACAAAAGTCTGCTGATAGCCGATGACGGAGAGAAGTACAGTCCCGAAGGCCTCGAAGAGTCCTTTACGGATCAATCGGAATACATCAGCCAGTGTCTCCTGCACAACAACCAGAGTCCATATACGGTTGCCCTGGTCCATCCCAGCAGGGATGCCCTGAAACGATTCCTGAAAGAGAAAGGATTATCACCCGGTTCACAGGAGGGGATCGAGGCCTGCCTCATTAAGGTGGACAGTGAAGTCAGAGAGTACCGTAAAAACGGGAAGTATGGTGATATGTTCCCGCAAAGGTGGATCCCGGCCAATATCGGCATCCTTCCGGAAGGATTTACCGTGGAGAACAAGTTGATGAATCCCACTTATAAAGTGATCAGGCCCAGGGTGGAGGAGCGTTACAAGGAGCTGTTTGACTTTCTCTATACCCCAGCATCCAAACAGGTCATTAATCCGCGCAATACAGCGGCCATGAAGCAACTGCTCAACGGATAGGTATCCCCTCTCTTCACCGGCTATTCCACAATGGTAACTCCCTGTAAATGCAACTTTTCCAGTTGCCATACCGGAATTCGGTTTCCCATCACATTCAGATAACTGAGGTGCATCAGCTCAAATAGGGGTGAAAGATCATCCACCTCGTTGTATGAAATATCCAGTACCTGTAATACGGTCAGGTTACTCAGTGAATCAATCAGGGAAATATGGTTATTGGAGAGATAGAGCCTTTCGATCTGTCTCAGATGATGCAGATCCGAGATGTCCATCAGATTATTGTTGGAAAGATCGACCACCCTGACCAGGCGACAGGCTTCAATACCATCCAGGTACGCAATTTCATAACCGGCCATCTCAATCTCATCAAGCTCCTCCAGGAGATAGATGGGAATATCCACATTCAGATTTCCATAAATACGCCTTTTTAAAGCGGTCAGGAAACCAGGGGCCGTATAATCCGGCTCCATTCCCGGGTCATCCTCAATATCTTCATCCGGGAAAAAATAGGAATATCCATCGGGGGCACTATCCCAGCCAAACTCTTCAGCAAGATCCTCCTCTGTTATGATGGAACTGACAGTTACATTTTCAGGTTCAAGGTTCTGAACCATCAGTATATGGGACATGGCATAGAGCGCTTCAAAATCACCTTTCTGAAAAGCCTCATCAAGCTGATCCACTGCCTGTAAGAGGCGGTCCGGGTGATAGATCATAATCAACCGGGAAAAGACCTTATTGATCTTCTCCTCCGAACAGGGCGTATATTCATGCACCACTTTCTGTATATATCTCAGGGCATCATACCTGTTTTCCCGGAACATCCCGATAATACGGCGGGAGATCACGCCCAGGTTATCCGGCGTATAGGCTGCCTTCAAACTGGTATATAGTTCCTGAATATCCACACCACGAAATTATACTTTTTTTAATTTTCAGCCTGTGCAGTTTTATACATCTTTTTATCCTCCGGTGTAATCACAGGTAATACCCTTGTAAATGTGGATAAATACCCGTCAAACAATCTTCCGGCATGTTTGTTATCATTTTAACTTTAAATGATGAAATACACCACCCGGGTAACCATTGACCTGCCACGTGCAAAGGTAATTGAGCTGTTTGATTCTACAGAGAATCTCTACAAATGGCAGGAAGGACTGAAAAGTTTTGAGTTGCTGAGTGGCGAACCGGGCCGGGAGGGAACCAGGTCCAAACTGGTTTACGCGGGACGGAAAGGGAACCTGGTGATGACTGAAACCATCTTAAAAAGGAATTTACCCCACGAATTCCATGGTGCATATAAAGCCAGGGGTGTCTACAATGAAGTCTTCAATTACTTTTCTGAACCGGATGATCAGACAACCGTATGGACCATGGTCAACAATTTTAAATTCAGAGGATTGATGTATATCATGTCCCCGTTTATAAAAAGTGCATTTACAAGTAATACCCTGCTGAATATGGAGCGCTTCAAGCAATTTGCAGAGCATTACGATAATGCTGAAAATTAAATGAACCATAAAATACCTAAACTAAAAGAACCATGAAAAGGATCTATGTTTTAATTACCGCCATGCTATTATCAGCTACATTGCCAGCCCAGGAAAACAGTGCCGATACCCTGTGGAAATACAGTGGTACAACTTCACTGAACTTCTCCCAGGTATCACTTTCCAACTGGACAGCCGGCGGCGAGAACAGTCTCTCCGGCAATGCCCTGGCCCAGCTTTCGGCCATTTATAATAATGGCACCGTAACCTGGCAAAACGACCTCACTGCAGGGTTTGGAATGATCCGGCAGGGCGATGATCCAACCAGGAAGAGTGATGACCAGATCGTCATGGCCTCCAAATTCGGCTACAAGGCCGGTGAAAAATGGTTTTACACCGGCCTGTTAAGTTTCAAGACACAGTTTGCAGAGGGGTATGACAATCCAGGGGATGCAGACCGGAACAAAATCTCCAATTTCATGGCACCGGGATATCTGAATATTTCGGCAGGTATGGATTATAAACCCGGTGATGAATTTTCCCTCTTCCTTTCCCCTTTCACCGGCAAGTTTACCTTTGTGCTGGACGATGAACTCTCTGCTGCCGGCTCATATGGCCTGGACGCGGGACAAAATGTAAGGGGTGAGCTGGGAGCATACCTGAAGATGGCCTTTAAAAAGGAGATCCTGAAGCATGTGGTGCTGGATACCAGGCTTGATCTCTTTTCAAATTATCTGGAAGATCCCCAGTTTGTGGATGTGAACTGGGACATGCTGCTCACATTCACCGTGAACGAGTATATTTCCGCATCGCTGATGACACAGTTAATCTATGACCACGATATTGAATTTGGTTTCGATACCACAGGTGACGGGGTGGATGACACCTTTGAGTCCCGGGTACAATTCAAGGAGCTGTTTGGGATCGGGTTAGCATACACTTTTTAATATAAATAATAATAT
>JANTFK010000385.1 GCA_024763595.1 Bacteroidales bacterium
CTCCTTTTCTGTGAATGGTTCAATATCCGGTTCGGTAATGGTTTCCACCCGGCCCTGCAGCCACCTGGCCATCCATCGGACCACGCCTTCGCGCTGGGTCCGGTTGTAGTTATGACCGGCATCATTTTCAAGAATATCCACTTTTTCTGCATGCCCCATCGTGGTATAGCGGCGTTTGGCAAAACGAAAGGTCTCCCAGGTGGCCCGGATGTCGAAAAAATCTTTGGTTGCCGCACAGAGCAGTACCGGACTCGGCGCCCGCATCATGATCAGGTCCGGATGGTCCGGCCCCTGACCAAGCTGCCCGTAAATATTCTGTTCTGCATCCCCCGTAGAAGTTTCCAGCTGCCGGACCACATGGTTGAGATAGCAACTGGGAGCGGCCGCTTTGATACGCTCGTCCAGGGCCATCAACATGGAGGTCTGGGTACCCCCGCCGCTGTTGCCGGTAATCCCGATGCGCTCCGGGTCCACCTCAAGCCTTGACTGCAGGTAATCGATGCTGCGCATGCCGTCCCAGATCTCATAGGTAGCCGTGTTGATCCCCAGCAGGATGCAGCCAGTCCCGGCCATCAGGTGGCCCCTGGTACCCCATATCAGGTTGTGGCCGTCATCCCGGAGGATCTGCAAACGTTCACCCTGGTCCACCGGGTCAAACACCAGTGCCACCATCCCATTGAGTGCCAACAGGGCCCCCATGGTCTGGTAAGGTTCATAAGCCTTGGCCTCGAGAGAATGTCCGCATGGTACCAGTACCGCGGGATAGGGAGCTGACCATTCAGCAGAATCGGGGATAAACAGGATGCCGCTTACATGAAAACCGGGCCGGCTTTCAAACAGGATCTTTTCCACCCTGTATCCCGGGCGCTTCATGCTGCCCGTAATTTGTGGATTGAGCGGGGTCCGTTCGGGAAATCCCCCCAGTTTTTCCAGGAATTGTGAACGCATGCGCTGCTGGTATGCCGCAATCTGTTCCGCTGTTTTTATGGTATCGAAACCGGCCTGCCACCCCTCCCAGGCAGCCCGGGCCTGGTGAAGCAGATAGCGGCTCATCATATTGCAGGATCTCTCCTCCGTATATTCAGGAGCTGTCTCCTGAGCCGTAGATTCAGAGGCCATCCCCATGGTCAGGACACAGACAATGATTACACTGAACCCTGACAGGTTCACAGCGTGATTGCTAAATCTCATATGCTCAGAAAATCAGGCATCGATATTGGCATATCTGGCGTGTTTCTCGATAAATTCCCTGCGCGGCGGAACTTCATCCCCCATCAGCATGGAGAAGATGCGGTCGGCCTCTGCAGCACTGTCAATGGATACCTGTCTCAAGGTCCGTTTCTCCGGGTTCATGGTGGTATCCCATAATTGTTCGGCGTTCATTTCACCAAGGCCCTTATAGCGCTGTACATGGATACCGGTTTCCTTTCCTCCGCCTACCTCCTCCACAAAAGCTTCCCGCTCCTCCTCGCTCCAGCAGTAACGCTCGGTCTTTCCTTTCTTTACCAGGTAAAGGGGCGGTGTGGCAATGTAGAGGTAACCGTTCTTGATCAATTCGTTCATATACCTGAAAAAGAAGGTCATGATCAGGGTGGCAATATGAGACCCGTCCACATCCGCATCGGTCATGATAATGATCTTATGATACCGCAGTCCAGTAAGGTCCAGCGCTTTGCTGTCCTCCTCGGTACCCATTTTAACACCCAGGGCGGTGAAAATATTTTTGATCTCCTCATTCTCATAGATTTTGTGGACCATGGCCTTTTCCACATTGAGGATCTTACCCCGAAGAGGCATAATGGCCTGGAACGCCCTGTCCCTGCCCTGTTTGGCAGTCCCGCCCGCAGAGTCTCCCTCCACCAGGTAGATCTCGGTAAGCGCAGGATCTTTCTCCGAACAGTCGGCCAGTTTCCCGGGAAGGCCCGCACCTGAAAGTACATTCTTCCGCTGCACCAGTTCCCGTGCCTTCCTGGCTGCATGCCTGGCCTGTGCTGCCAGGATCACCTTGGAGACAATCTGCTTGGCATCTTTCGGATGTTCTTCCAGGTAATGTGCCAGTTCGGAACTGACCGCCTGGTCCACCACGCCCATGATCTCCGAGTTCCCCAGTTTGGTCTTGGTCTGACCTTCGAACTGCGGTTCGGCAACTTTCACGGAAATAATGGCTGTTAACCCTTCCCTGAAGTCGTCCCCGCTGATATCAAATTTCAGTTTGGCCAGCAGCCCTGATTTTTCCGCATAATTTTTCAGGGTCCTGGTAAGGCCCCTGCGAAATCCGGAAAGGTGCGTACCCCCTTCGATGGTATTGATATTGTTTACATAGGAGTGCACATTTTCTGAAAACGAAGTATTGTACTCCAACGCGATCTCTACGGGTACCCCGTTTTTCTCGGTCTCAATATGAACCGTCTCCTCAATCAGTTTCTCGCGAGTGGCATCCAGGAAAGCCACAAACTCCTTCAGGCCCTCCTCCGAATAAAAACTGTCGCAGCGGTAGCCGTTACCTTTCCCGTTTTCGGAGCAATGCCTGTCGTCCCCGTTTCCATTTCCATTTCCGTTTCCATTCTCCTCCTTCTCACGCATATCTATGATATTGAGATAGATCCCTTTATTCAGGAATGCCAGTTCCCGCAGGCGGGAAGCGAGAATCTCATATTTGTACTCGGTTACGGTAAATATGGAAGAGTCGGGCCTGAAAGTGACAATGGTCCCCGTTTTATCTGTTGTTCCCACCATCTGCACCGGTCCATCCGGAATGCCTTTTTTATAGGTTTGGACATACATTTTGCCGTCTCGGTGTACTTCGGCTTTCAGCTCCTCGGAGAGCCCGTTCACACAGGAAACGCCCACACCATGCAATCCTCCGGATACCTTATAGGAGTCTTTATCAAACTTACCCCCCGCATGCAGTACGGTCATCACCACCTCCAGGGCGGATCTCCCCTCCTTTTCATGCATGTCGATGGGAATTCCCCGGCCATCGTCCACAACCGTGACGGAATTATCCTCATTGATGGTTACGTCAATATTTTTACAATGCCCGGCCAGTGCCTCATCAATAGAGTTATCCACCACTTCATAGACCAGGTGGTGCAATCCTTTTTCACTCACATCCCCGATATACATGGCAGGCCGCTTCCGTACAGCCTCCAGTCCCTCCAGCACCTGTATGCTCTCTGCCGAATATTCGTTGTTCCTTATCTCTTCACTCATTATTGCTCCACTTTATTTTTTCAATATCAGTATGTTTATAATTCATGCAATATGAGGTTAAAAAACCCCATGTAAAACATTAAATATTTGTGGTGATTACGCCCCCCTCAAAAAACCTCTGAAAAGTTTGCCTCCCCTCCAATTTTCCAAGATAAATAACAAATTCTAAACCACTTATTATCAATAAATTAGAATACAATCGTCAACTCCTGTATGGTTCGGTTAAAAGTAGTAAAAATTATTGATTTTCAGTACCCCTGAACAGGCTGAATACCAGTGAAGTTATTAACATAATCACTGTCCGATGAACAGCGATTAAAGATCCTCTTTAAAAAAGGATTCAAGTCCTTCAATAAAAGTTCCCAGGCTCTCCATCCTGCCGGCCAGTTCATGGGTAAAATAGTGGAAGTCCAGTTTGCCCACCACTGCGTTCAGCCGGTCGCGCTTCTTGGTATAGTCGTGCCCGACCAACCGGTACACCGACTTCATATCTTCCGACGGATGGTCCCGCTCCTCCATATTTTCTGTACGGGGATTGAAACCCAGATGTTT
>JANTFK010000386.1 GCA_024763595.1 Bacteroidales bacterium
CGTAAAATACAGAATTTCGAAAAGTATAGGTGATCCATTTCGCTTCTACATCAAATACATGGTAATCCTCAACTTTGCGCCAATAACCATTGGCAGGGAAATGGGACTTGCTCCATTCCCATGGGATGTTTTGAATCCGTGTCGCCCATTTTACACTGCGAAACCCCTCGTGAGAAAGAACCATTTCAGGCTCAAAACTCTGATAACGTGGTTGGGAGCGGAAACCAGGCGTTGATTGTGAGGTAAATTGTGCTCCACCGGGAGAGGGTAGGATTTCAATTCCATCGGCATGCTCATTGATTCGGATACGCAGCGTCCATAGGACTTCTGTACGAGCATCGGAATGACGATGCCCTCCGGTATGAATGTAAACAAGATAAATCGTCCCATCGGGCAGTAGCATGGGATGGGAATAGCCATATACCGATGGATCTACAGCGTAACCGATTTGATCTTTTGGTCCATGCCACGTGTGTCCGTTATCCGGACTGAGCATCACACGAAGTCCACCTCCTTTGTAGGAACCGTGAAAGCATGCTATCACACCATTGGGCATCACCACAAGGTGCGGATCAAAAAGTCGTACCCCCGTGGATACAGGAGGAGTCCAGGTTTTTCCGTTGTCTTCTGACCAGGAAATATCCCCTTCAGGGCGTGTTATTAAAACCAGTTTGCCATCCTTCATCTGGGCTATGCTTGGTTCGTATTGTGGATGATCCGTTTCAACCACAGAAGCCAATTTAAAAGTTTCACCCCGGTCTGTTGAACGCAGGATAGCAATCCCCTCTTTTGGAGAATTCTGGTCTGCGGCTATAACAACGCTGCCATCCATTAGCAGAATAGCCGATCCATTACCAAAGGATGCTGCATTTCCAGGTAGCAGCTTGGATTCGGACCAGCTCTGGCCTTGATCATGCGACAGCATATATCTTGCCTGAGGGGCGCCGGAAGTTTGAGATGTAAAAAAAGTACAAAGCAAAGTACCATCGTCCAACTCATTTATGGTAGGATGCCGGTCATCAAATTCAGTATCAACAAGGAGAGCAGGATCTGACCAGGTTTTTCCTTTGTCGTCGGAGTGCATGATGTGGGCCCGTCCACCCCGTGGTGCATTCATAAAAAGCATACCCACTTTTTTATTACGTTCATAATATTTGCGGGAACTCTCTTCTTTGAGAATATCTTCAGTTAAAGGTGGACTTGCATGCCAATAACCGGAGCTGAAGCTGAGGAGCCACCGTCCGGATTTCAGGCGTGTGAGGCCTGGCCAGGCCACAAAACCATTGTACCCCTCATACTCTTCAGGTTGGTGTATCCAGGGCCCGACAACCATACGTCGGTATTCTTTAAAAAGTCCTGTTTGTGGTTCGTTACCAACAGTTTTAAATGTTATTTCAGGAGAATCATGCTCTTTTTTCAATTGTCCCCAAACATAGATATTCCATGAAAAAAGGAAGAAAATGACCAGTAATCCGGTTTGAAATGTTTTGGATAACAACTTGTGATAAGCTTTTATTCTAATTACATTCATCAGTTAATAATTTTGTTTTCAATTACCAGTAATTAGCAGTCATTATGAATTATAATAATAACACCAAAAAAAGGAAAATGAGCTCTTAAAGGAGTTTTATAAATTAACCCAAGTTTACGAGTTATCAAATTTAAATCACATAATATACTCATAAATAATGACATACGATCATTATTTGTAATTGCTCTTTCGTTATTCCGGATAAATGATTTAATAATACCGTGTTCTGAAACCACGACCACATGTTCCGCTTACTTATCGCTTTCAATCCACGGTTTATTGTAACGATTAAAAGGTACTCCCCGATACTGAGCCATTGCTACCTTTTAGAGATCATACGGTCAACCTTTTCAACCATTTAGATCTCTTTTGCCAGCGAAAGATATGATGCCACTCCCTGCGTGACGTACCATCCTTCCAGACCCGCTGTTCAGCATAGTAGTAAGTCTTCCCGTTGATTTTCTTGTACATGATATAAACCATGATGTATCCCTTGCAGATACTTAATTGACAGGGGTTTTGATGAAAAATCGAAGCCCCCTCGGACGCATGGTCTTCGGGGGTGTTGATGAAAAATCGAAACCCCCTCGGACGCATGGTCTTCGGGGGTTTTCGCGGTTTGGCGGTGGTGCCACCAGGAATCGAACCAGGGACACCAGGATTTTCAGTCCTGTGCTCTACCAACTGAGCTATGGCACCGATGCTGTAAAAGCGAGGCAAATGTAATATTTTTTTTTTAGTTTTTATACATTTGTGGCGGAAATGGACCGGGGTATACATACATACTTTTCACACCGCTTTACAAATGGGATCAGGCTCATACACAGGCAAAACCATTCAGAAGTTGCACATTTTGGATTGCTGGTCCACACTGGTACGCGGGATGAGAAACAGGAGGAACATGGACTGGCTCACTTCATGGAACATATGTTTTTCAAGGGTACCAGAAAAAGATCTGCTTACCAGATCATTTCCCGGCTGGAGGATGTGGGAGGAGAGGTCAATGCTTATACTACCAAAGAGGAAACTGCGCTGTATGCTTCTTTTCTGAAACAGGATTACCGCCGTGCCATTGAATTGATCCAGGATATTTTTCTCCATTCCATTTTCCCTGAAAAGGAGCGTGGGAAAGAGGCAGAGGTGATCCTCAGTGAAATTCAGGGTTATGAAGATTCTCCATCAGAGTTGATCTTTGACCATGCTGAAGAGTTGTTGTTTCCCAATCATTCCATCGGGAGGAACATCCTGGGAACTGAAGCGTCTCTTTCCAGGTTCCGGAACGGGATTATGGAGAAGTTCCGGACCGAAAACTATGCCACCGATGAAATCGTTCTCTCTTCGGTGGGGAATGTTCCGTTTGAACGTATCAGGAAGGTTGCAGAGAACTATTTTGGCACTATTCCCCAGAAAGCCAGGATCAGAAAGCGTCTGCTTCCAGATACAAATGCTGCAAAAGAGGTCATTGAAAAGCGAAATACATACCAGAAACATTGTATAATGATCGGTAAGGCATATGCTTTACCTGATCTCCGAAGACTACAGCTATACCTGCTGAACAATATCCTGGGCGGACCCGGAATGAATTCCAGACTGAATCTGGCTCTCAGGGAACGACGGGGATTTTCATACAGTGCGGAATCACATTATGCACCCTATGCAGATACAGGTGCCATGATGATCTACTTCAGCAGTGACCCTGAACGCTTCAACCAGTCACTGCAGGTAACCCGTGAGGAGATACGGAAACTACGTACCAGACTGATTTCTGATTACCGGATGGCACATGCCCGAAAACAATTGATCGGTCAGCTGGCCATTTCACGTGAAAATAATGAACACCTGATGCTCACTTCCGCTAAAAGTTACCTTGTTTTTGACCGGGTGGACAGCATGGATACCATTCAGAAAAAACTGGAAGAGATCTCAGCCGGTGACCTGCGGGAGATCGCCAACGAAATCCTGCATCCCGATAACCTGAATACACTAATATTTGAATAATGACGTTTTTTTCTGATCCGGAAACCCTGGATCGTTACCTGACCAGCCACTCCTCCGGCGAAGATCCCATATTATCGGAACTTACAAGACATACCTACCTGAAAGAAGCCTATCCCCAGATGTTATCGGGTCATATTCTGGGATCATTTTTGACACTCTTTGCCGGAATGATTGCTCCGGACCGTATCCTTGAAATTGGAACTTATACGGGTTATTCAGCCATTTGC
>JANTFK010000387.1 GCA_024763595.1 Bacteroidales bacterium
TTTGTCTTTCCATCAAAGGAGGGCATGCCCCAGTTCCGAAGACCGTAAAATTCGATGCCTCCGCAGAAAGTCCTGAGAAAGGTGAATCCCGGAGCCGGGATCCCGTTAATGGCCACCTCCTCCGAGTAAAGATTGAGGGTTTCCGGATCGCAGATTTCAATGGGTGGAATCCATAACATAGGCATGCCATATATGTACACCTGCCCCACTGAAAATCCTTTGGAAGGAAGAACCTCCACATCAATCATACCAACTGAAGCATTGATCCGGTTGACTGAAGGAGGATCTCCGGGTTTATGAACCAAAGAGACCGAACTACCGAACCCAGCAATGGTTGGAGATTTGTTCGATGTAAGATCTTTGCAATTTAAACGTAACTCAAGCATCTGAATAGGTGATCAATGCAAGTCCTTCCATGGGATCCGGTACTTCCAACTGTGAAAGCAGAGATCAGACTCATCAGAAAGATCCCAATCACCAGGTCCCAGTAAAAGAGTTCAAACCTCCATGTTTTAGCAGCCATCTTCTGGGTGTTTGCCCAGGAACCCCAACAAATCATAGTCGTAACCGAAAGCAGAATGGCTATACCATAGTTTTGAATTTCGATCATGATCCCATTATTGATGGTGATAAACTTCCCAACCCAGGTAGTTTGTTACGGCTTCTTCTATGATCCCGGCCACATGATCTCTTCCCATGGCCACATGGTGTTCAAAGCCATTTTTACAGAGATATTTCATCAGTCCCTGCAAATTATTCACTTCACAAATGGCCACACCTCCATCCATATCATAGGGATCATCTGTGAAATTGCCTTCACCCAAATAGGCCTTTATGGACCCGCTCAAATCATCGGTAGAGATCCTGAAATAGGTAAAGGGGCCTGCAGCTACCTTCCCCTTCACCGCACCAAAACAATTCTCTTCTCCAAGACTGGCACCCAATACATCCAGACTGGATATCTCTATTTTATCGGCAATAAAACTCTTCGGATAGTTGCTGCAATGGATCCCGCTGCACTTGTTTCGCTCTTCGCCATAATTATTATTCCAGTCAAGCAGGGCCGCAGGGTTACCGGAAGCCAGGGAAAGTGCATACATTGAGATCGTTCCGGCAATATCAACCTCACAGGCCGAAGGCAATAATCTTTCACTGAGCATACTCATGGTCAGACAGGTGGCACATCCATAATTTTCCTGGATGGAGGTCCAGCATTGAAAAGCAGCAGCATCAATTTCATTCTCTGCGATCCAAGTCTCACTGGCTATCCCAAATTTGGCCTGTTTGACAATACTTTCACTGGCTATACCTTTTGGAATATTTCCATAGGCATGAATTTCCTCAAGTTTCCGTTTGACAGCAGGGGCATCATTCTCGATTCTGTTGGCATTGCCAAGAATTTCCGACATATCCACCGGTACCACAGTGATCCCTGTAGCCTGAAGAATTTTTTCACTGGCCCGCATGGTCTGGAAGGCTCCGGGCCGGGCACCAATGGCACCAATGCGTGCACTGGACAATCCACGAGTCACCCTGCAAATCTTTGCGAACCTTATGATATCCTTTTCAAATACTTCACTCTCGATTTTGCATGTATGGAAGGTGGTATCGGTAAATGGGATTAGATACTGATACAAGTTATTGCAGACTGATAATTTACCACAAAAAGCATCTCTTCTTTCTGAAATACTCACTTTGTTATTGTCATCATCACAAGCTTGGACCATAACCGGCACATCAAGTTTGGCAATGTTCAGTGCATTGACAATTCCCAGCTCATCACCGAAATTGGGTAACGAAACAATAATACCATCAATTTCATACCTTTTCTCGTTGAACAACATGGCACATTTTCTGGCATCATCCAGGGTCTCAACAGCTCCTGTAGGTGTGGCTTCAGTGGGTAGAATTACATGGTCAAAACCCAGCTTCTCAATCAGTCCGATCAAACTCTTTCTTCCTTCAACTGCCAATGCACTGTTAAAGAAGCCCCTGGTACCGACAATCAGGCCAAATGTCATTTTCTTTTCTGTTGCTTTCATTCTGTAATTATTTAAATGATTTTATGATTGTGTATGATTTTCCGGATATATTTTTTCAGGCGGGTTTCGACGTTTGGGCCTTTCAATCAGCTCTATTGTGGTACCCAGCAGATGCTCTGTGTCGAGGTAGGCATAATGGCCATCATCATCGGGGCCAAACCCGGCTCCATCCTGGGTCATCGTCAGACCACACTCTTCAGCATCTTTTAATGCAGTATCCATATCTTTTGTCAGCACTCCGAGATGGTGTACTCCATATCCATGCTGTTCTACAAACTCACTATACACAGTGTCTCCTTCCAGGGGTTCTATTAACTCAATCCGCATATTCCCGATATAAGAAAGGGCTACCTTCATTTTATAATCATAAGGTTTCCCGTGCCTTGTCATTCTCTTCACCAGTGGTTTCCCGTAAGTGTAAAAGTGCCATGGACCAATAGCAAAGCGTTCCCAATAGGTTTCAACCGCTTTATCCAGATCCGGAACGATGATGCAAATTTGTGCCACATCAGGTAGAGGGAATTTTTTCTGTTTTTGATTCATCTATAAAAATATTAAGGTATAAAAACTACTTTCCTGGCTTTTCCGTCAAGGGCAAGTTGTGCTCCTTCATTAAAATCGTTGAGTGTAAACTGATGAGAGATAAATTTCTCAGCAGAGATACGTCCCTTTGCAAGCAACCCGAGAGCAACCTTGTTATGTCTGGGTGCAAAAATGGCGGTGCCAATAAGATGCAGTGAATTATAATGTACCGTATTCATATTCACACCAGGTATTGCTTTATCACCAGGCAGACCCCCAAAAAGCAGTATCCTGCCTCCTTTACGGGCTATTTCTACAGCCAACACCTGCGTTACGGGATCGGGATTAGCTGTGATGATCACGCATGGGCCAACACCGTTTGTCGCCTTCAGTACCTCCTCTTTTAAATCCTGTTTTAATGTGTTGATGATCAAATCGGGTTGATACGCTTCAGCCAGTTTCAATCGATCTTCTGAAATATCGGCGAGGATGACCTGATCGGCTCCCCTGGCCCTGGCCAGTTCAAGATGCAGTGTGCCAATAGGCCCGGCCCCTATGATCAATACGGTATCGCCAAGCGTGATGTTGCCTTTTTCCTGGGCATTTACACATGACGACAGGGGTTCAACAATTGTTGCATGCACCGGGTCCAGCCCTTCCGGAACCCGCTGGATGGTTCCCCGCTCAATGGCCTCTTCCGGCAATGCCATGTATTCAGCAAATCCACCTGGCCACGTCTGGGCGATCTCCCTGTAACCTGTGCATAATTCAAATTCACCATTCCGGCAAAAAATGCACTTTCCACAATAGACCAACGGGGATACTGCCAGGGTTTCTCCCACTTTCCAGGAACCGACATACGCTTTCCCGGACTTTTCAACCCTGGCACTTATTTCATGACCGATGGTATATGGTAACCTGACTTTCCTGTGCCCTGAACGCAGGGTACGCAGGTCTGATCCACATAATCCACAAGCAAGAACTTTAAGCAGGAGACCTCCCTCCGGAACTGCAGGGACTTCTCTCTTCTCAATCCCATAGTCCATGGGAGCCCTTACCAAAAGTGCATTCATCATATCAACCATGACCCAGTAATTTATCCTGTTCTTGGCGGAGGCTATAAATAAAAGTGGATGAATCGGGGGTCAAATTGTGTTGGGTGATTAACTCCCCTTTCC
>JANTFK010000388.1 GCA_024763595.1 Bacteroidales bacterium
TTTTCCGTACTCAACAGACTGGGAGCCCTTGGATAATGAAACATGGAAGCAGCCAGCCAGATGAGCCCGAATACTCCCAGCATAATCACAAGGTCCCGTAAAATGGCGCGTTTCACTTGTTCAAATGCTCAATTTTATCTGAATTATTTATTATCCGGCTAAAGCCCCGGCGGCCTGTTCCTGTGAGCAGCAACATCACGCCCGGGCCTTACCCTGTACACCTGGTGGTAGGCCAGCTTACCAAAAAAGAGAAAATAATAAAAGATGCCTTTCCGCGCTTTCACAGCCCCCACTATACTGAATATTAAATAGACCAGATCCGCTATGGCTGTCATTACCAGGTAACCCCAGTACATCCCGTTAAAATCAAAATCCCTGACGAAATTGACGATGGTCCATGCCACCAGTCCCGTATTTAATAAGGTAACCGGAATCTGGGAATAGAGCGATTGCAGTGTGTGAAACTGTACGAATCTCCCCTTGTCACGGTTAACATAATAGTAAATTATGGCGGCCACCAGGTTCAGCAGGGGAAGAGGTAAACCCAGAGCCGCCGTGGCAAACATCATGAAGTAAGCGCCCATGGCATCTTCCCGGACCCTCACATCAATCTCCCCGGGTTGCGGAATGGGATGGTATTTCATATAAATCCTGTCTGTGAATGAAACCTGTTATTCCTTGTCAGGTAATGGATCCCCGGTAAAGGCAGGATAGATATCACTCATGTACATCATGTATATGCTCACCCTGGTTTGCCAGCGAACCTGCCCCACTACCCAATCATGCATGGTCTTAGGGTATTTGCCCGTAAAGAGTACTACCCACCAGGCTACGAATACCAGGATACCCACAAAAATGAGCCTGAAAAAGAGAATGAAATAGTGGGGGATAAATACATAGAAAACTCCAAACAATAACCTGACAAGGGTAAGCCCCCTGCTCACCTTTTCAGGATAGGGCACCTCAACACTGGTAAGTTCATCTTTGCCCTTAATCCCAAAAGCAGGGTATCCGTCTGTGAGATTAAACAGGCGTGCTGTCACACGGGTATTCCACCTGATCAGTCCCACCTGGAATTCAAACATGCTTTGCGGGTAACGGCCTGTAAAAAGAATGACCCAGAAGGCTACAAATTGGAGAATGGCACCCCACAAACTTACAAACATAAGTAAAAATCCATGGGGAAGGGTAATGTAAAGCCATCCAAACAGGGTTCTGAGCAACAGTTCCCCCCTTGAATAAGTTTCCTGATGTGTAATGGTAAGTTTCATCTGATAAAATTTTTTTATTAGGATTTTATTGTAGGGATTTGTCAAAAACAGACTGGTTGACAATCCTATATTATAACAAATATGCAAAAAATAATATAATTTCGCACCCTGTATCAGAAGCTAACAGCATGGAATACAAATTTACAACGATAGAGAAACGGTGGCAGGACTACTGGGAAGACCATAAAACTTTCAAAACCAGAGATGATTACACATTACCCAAGTTTTATGTCCTGGACATGTTTCCCTATCCCTCCGGATCGGGATTGCATGTGGGCCATCCGGAAGGCTATACAGCTACTGATATTGTTGCAAGGTATAAGCGCATGAAAGGCTTCAATGTGCTTCATCCCATGGGATGGGACGCATTCGGACTGCCTGCCGAACAATACGCCATTGAAACCGGAACACATCCTGCTGTAACTACCGGGAAAAACTGTGATACTTTCCGCAGGCAGATCAAGTCTCTCGGTCTCGGATATGACTGGGACCGTGAAGTGAATACCACCGATCCCGAATACTTCAAATGGACCCAGTGGATTTTCATCCGGCTTTATAACACCTGGTTCGATAAAAAACTGCAGAAAGGCAGTCCCATTGAGGACCTGGAGATCCCGGCAGAAATAGAGGAGCAGGGTGCAAAAGCTATTGAGGAATATATCGCCGGACAACGGCTGGCATATTACGATCATGCACAGGTATGGTGGTGCCCCCACTGCAGGATCGTCTGTGCCAATGAGGAGGTGCTGACTGATGGTTCCCATGAAAAATGTGGTAACCAGGTGGAAAAAAAGAACCTGAAGCAATGGATGCTGCGTATCCCCCTTTATGCTGAAAGATTGCTGGAAGGACTGGAAAAGGTTGACTGGCCGGAAGGGGTAAAGGATATGCAGCGCAACTGGATTGGCAGATCTACCGGTGCCGAGGTGGATTTCAATGTACAGGGATCCGGTGAAATCCTGAAGGTATTCACTACACGACCCGATACCCTGTTTGGCGCTACCTATATGGTAGTAGCACCGGAACACCCCCTGCTTCACAGCCTGGTAACCGATGACCGGAAATCCGCAGTAGAGCAATATGTGTCACAGGCTGGCCTGAAATCGGAACTGGACAGGTCCGATCTTTCTCGCGAAAAGAGTGGTGTTTTTACCGGAGCCTTTGCCATTAATCCGGTCAATAATCAGGAGATTCCCATCTGGGTGGCCGATTATGTACTGATGGGGTATGGCACCGGGGCCATCATGGCGGTTCCCAGCCACGATACCCGTGACTTTGAATTCGCCTCATCCTTTCACCTGCCGATCTCCTGTATCCTGGACCCGGCCACTGCGGATCAGGAACTGAGGCAAAAAGTGCTGGAAGGGAAAGCGTGCTGGACAGGCGACGGCAATTATGTGAACTCCTCCTCCGTTAAAACAGGGCTGGATATCAACGGGCTTTCCAAAGAACAAGGGATTGCGCGTACCATAACCTGGTTGCAGGAGAGAGGACTGGGAAAGTCTGCCATTAACTATAAGATCAGGGACTGGCTCTTCAGCCGTCAACGTTACTGGGGGGAACCTTTCCCTGTCATACACTGGGACGACGGAGAGATTACACTCCTGGAAGAGAATCAGCTACCCCTTGAGCTTCCGCAACTGGAGAAATACGAACCCGGAAGCCACGGTGAATCTCCCCTTGCCAATGCAACCGACTGGCTCTACGTGACCGATACCAACGGAAGGAAAGGGCGGCGTGAAACCAATACCATGCCACAATGGGCCGGATCATGCTGGTACTACCTCAGGTACCTCGATCCGAAGAATAAGCGGGAGCCTTTCTCAAAGGAGAAGGAAAGCTACTGGATGCCTGTGGATCTCTATATCGGTGGTGCGGAACATGCAGTGCTCCACCTGCTCTACAGCCGGTTCTGGCATAAAGTGCTGTTTGACCTGGGCATCGTTTCAACAGACGAACCCTATCACAAACTTTTCAACCAGGGAATGATCCTGGCCTTTGCGTATGAAACAGCTACCGGGGCCAAAGTACCCAGTGACCTGGTCACAGAAAAAGAGGGTATCTATTATCACTCAGAGACAGGTGAACAGTTAAAGCAAATTGTGGCCAAAATGTCCAAATCCCTGAAGAATGTAGTGAACCCGGATGATGTGGTAAAAGCTTATGGCGCCGATTCCCTGCGTCTTTATGAGATGTTCCTGGGACCGTTGGATGCTGTTAAACCATGGGTTGAGAACGGCGTAAAAGGGGTCTACAACTTCCTGAATAAAACATATAAATTCTTTGCAGATCCGGCTCATTATCACCAAGAGGAGGAAGATCCCGGGGTATTGAAATCATTGCATGCCACTATCAGGAAAGTGGGCGGCGATATTGAAGCGCTGCATTTCAATACAGCCATCTCGCAGATGATGATATTTACCAACCTCTGTGTAAAGAAAGGCAGGATACACCGCTCCACAG
>JANTFK010000389.1 GCA_024763595.1 Bacteroidales bacterium
TCGAAAGGTACAGCCAACGGACTCTATCTGACTTTTTCAACAGCGGCCGGGGAGCAGGTGGAGATCCGGGTGGGTCTTTCCTATACAACCATACAAAATGCCAGGCTGAATCTGGAGCGCGAATTATCGGGTAAGGATTTTGAGACAGTAAGGAAAGATGCGTACGAAAGCTGGAGGGATATGCTTTCGGTTATCCGCGTGGAAGGGGGGAGTGAGGAGGATCGTGTGAAATTCTATACAGGTCTATACCATGCCCTGCTGGGACGTGGAGTGGCCAGCGATATCAACGGGCAGTATCCGCGCCATGACGGAACTGCCGGTCAGATACCGGTTGACGAAAAAGGGATACCGGCTTACAACCACTATAATACAGATGGCATATGGGGAGCTTTCTGGAACCTGGGCCAGTTATGGGCACTGGCGTATCCCGGCATACTCAGTGAGTATATGCAATCCAACCTCGATTTCAGTGATGAGACCGGCTGGCTGCACGATGGTATCGCAGCCGGGGCCTATTCCAATGGCGTACAGACCAATTTCAACGGTTTGATGCTGGCAGCCACTTACAATTGCGGTATCAGGGATTTCGATCCGGAAAAAGCGTATCAGGCAGCTTTCAAAAATGAGACCGCATACCGTGGAAGAGACTTTGGCTCCGGTAAATATGATCTCGGCTATTTCGTGAGCCAGGGTTATATTCCCTCCTATGATACCACCCTTTCAAACGGGTGGGTATTCAATTTTGGAGCATCTCACACCCTGGAGTACTGTTTCAGCTCATTTGCAGTGGCCCAGTTTGCCCGGGCACTGGGCAAGAGTGAAGACCTGGATGTACTGGACAGGCAGGCAAATGCGTACAGGTTGTTATTCGATCCGGAAACGAAATTTATCAGGCCCCGGTATGCAGACGGACGCTTTATAGCGGATTTTGACCCCATGGAACCGTGGAGGGGCTTCCAGGAAGGAAATGCCTTTCAGTACACCTGGTATGTGCCCCATGATCCCGCGGGGATCATTGACCTGGTGGGTAAAGATCTGTTTAATGAGCGCCTGGAAATGATGTTTGAAAAAGCCCGTAAAAGTGTTTTCGGAGGCGGTAAAGAGATCGATAGCTTTTCAGGGCTGGAAAAACTGTATAATCACGGGAACCAGCCATGCCTGCACGATGCATGGCTTTTTAACTATTCAGGAAAACCGTGGCTCACACAGAAATGGACCCGGGCTATCTGTAATGAATTTTATGGAACAGCGCCTTTGCATGGTTATGGTTTTGGTCAGGATGAGGACCAGGGTCAGCTGGGTGCCTGGTACGTCATGGCTGCCATGGGCCTTTTTGACCTGTCGGGTCATGCATTTGCAGAACCCACCTTCCAGCTGGGCAGTCCGCTTTTTGATAAAATCACAATAAAACTTGATCCGGATTATTATAGCGGTAAGGAGCTGGTTATTAAAACGGTTAACAACTCTCCGCAGAACGTCTATGTGCAGTCGGCCCGGCTCAATGGCGGGCTGCTGGACAAATACTGGGTGCTAAGAAAGAAGTTAATGAGGGGAGGGGAGTTGCTCCTTCAAATGGGCCCCGACCCTGTAACGGATGCATCCGCGCTCCCTGTCCCTCCCTCTATGAGTACCACAGTTGATCAACTGACCGGTCCTGAAGCCGGTCATCTCCGGTAATCAGAGGGTTGTGGTATCCAGCATCCTGGGATGCTTTGAAGTTTCTCCACGGACATTGTACACTTCATCTTTTGGAAGCTTCATCATCTTTTCGTTATGTGTCCAGCTTGGAAATTGATCAGTTGTTTCACTATCCGGAAAATCCCTGTAGAGAATTCCCGGTACACCCCTTTCCAGAGATTCGACCGATCCATCGGGTCTGGCAATACGGGAACCCCACGACGAATAGGGCGTAGTGTCATTGTTGGCAATGACCCACATGAGGTTGTCGGAAGCCCTGACCCGTAAATGTGATGATCCAAGTACAACCCAAACTTTCAGGTCTCTGGCGAGTGTCATAATCTCAACTGTTTCAGCTTTTAAGAGGTCCCAGTTGTAATTCTCAAATGAAGGCATATTTACAGGCGGGTATCCACTTTTAGCTTTTCCTGTGCAGAAAGTGTTGGATAGATAAAGATGAACAGTGTGATCATCAAAGGGGAAAGCAACAGCTTCCACAGTAATAACGTGTTGTTTGGTCTGTTGTTAATCATTTTTCGGGATTTTTAGAACCATGCTTTCTGGAAAGGAATAGATTTGTCCGCTGAATCCCCATCGCATCTGTTATTTTCAGTGCTTCTTCAGCATGATTGACCAGTATAAAATCAACACCCAGATTCAACAGTTTTCGAATTTGTTCAGGATCATCCGAACAACAATAGTTGATATGTATACCATGTTTTTTCAGCATAGCAATATGAACTGGCGATTGCTGGTTTCGGCTTAATAATTGAACGAATTCACTTTTGAGCTGAATACTCAGATTCACATAATCTTCGACAACAGTGGGCCTTTCACTATTGCAAATCATAACCTCTTCAATCACACCTTTTGCGGCTTCTGCTGCATCCTTGCCACAGGTTAAAAATGCATGCTTTATATGGCCCTCATTATACAGTACTTTTGCTGTCTTAACAGCTAATCTCGTACCGCCTTTGAGATGGACGTTGAGCCATATATCCTGAGGCATTACCGCAAGAGCTTCCCGCAGGGTTGGAATGTGTTCGCCTTTATAGAGCGTTGATTTCCAGCTTCCTGCATCCAATTGTTTAATCTCTTCCAGCGTTTTATCCTTCACGGCCCCATGGCCATTTGTTGTGCGGTCAACTGTTTCATCGTGCAGAATTACCAGTTTGCCGTCTCTGGTCATTCTTACATCAAATTCGATCATTTGTACGCCCAGCCTTACTGCCTCGCGAAATGCTGCAACTGTATTTTCAGGATGTGTATCCATTGCCCCCCGGTGTGCACATATACCGCGTTGGGGCATTGTGGCATCAGTATAAAAAACCAATGAAAATGCAATGAGTATGTTTATCATCATAACTCCTTTGTAGAAGTTTTACGTAATCTGAGTGTTTTGTTTTTTACCAGTGGTTTTGCCCAGAAGCTGATACTCAGAATATAGCCCATGGGAATAAACAGGAATAACATACCTGTTCTTAATTGGGTAAGATCACTGATGAACCCCACCAGAAGCTGAACAATGGCTCCTCCCATAATGCCGGTCATCAGGATCCCTGCGAAAGAGCCATGATGGCTTTTTACAGAATTCAGAGCCAGGGAGATGATAATGGGATACATCACCGACAGAAAGAATCCCGAAATGGGAAGCGTATATAAGGCTATTACCTGCCCGCCAGATAAAGCCAGTGCAAGGCTGGCAATAGCCAGCACAGTGAACCAGCGTAATACCTGCTTGCTGTCAAATATCTTAAGCAGGATCAGCCCCAGGATACCACCGATGGTCATTAAGCCCCAGAAATAGGCAACCGCATCTGCCCCGGTCGTTTCGTTGTTGTAGCCATGGTAAACCAGTAAATATTTTGACATCCAGTAGGAGATGCCCTGCTCTGTACCGACATAAGCAAAAATACCAAGGAAAAAGAGTATCACATACCTGTTTCGAAACAACAAAAAGTAACTCTCCCGGGAGCCAACCTTTTCATCTTCATTCAGGGTCACTACCGGGTATTTTGATGCAAATGTGATGATGAACATCAGGAGTGCTATGG
>JANTFK010000390.1 GCA_024763595.1 Bacteroidales bacterium
AGTGTAAAACTGAAAAAACCGGCTGCACTGACTCTTAACCACTTGCTATTTTTCTGTGCAATCCACACGCCTACCACGATAATTGCAATGAGAATGGGAAGCATAATTCCAATTTGCAATAACAATAATGAAAAACAAGTCAAACATCCTGCCAGGATTACTTTGAGAAATCTGCCGAGTATCTGCCGGGTATTGATATGATAATCAATATGCCCGGGTGTCATCTTCGTAATGAAGAACCAGATAATGATTCCTGTTGAAAATGAGAAAATAAGATCTTCGGGACCAATAGTAATATCAATGATCCGTGCAGGATCCCAGTAATCCGGAACAAAGAGAATCGATGAGAATGAGGTAGGGATTGATATTAAACCACTGAATAAAAGCAACTTTCTGTATCCTGGTTTTGAGAGCCATAATCCCAGCAAACATATAATCAATAATAAAGAACTGAGTAGCAGATATGGATATTTGCTGAATAGGTGCATCATCTGTTCTCAAAACTTCAATGGATGTAAGTTAAGATCATTTTGCTTAGTTATTCAATTCTTTTTACTGTTCATCAGCATTTGGAAATTGATTTATGCGTTAAGGGTTACTTACCGTTCAGGGCCATTGACAGCAGGATCTGCTGGGAATAGTCCAGCTGACCGTGTGCAAAATGAAGAATGAAGTTGATCTTCAGGGAAACATTCCGGTTATGGAAAGGCATGTAGAAAATATCCACTCTGCCGTATTGCTTCAGGCGGTAAAACGGATCCCCGTAAAGGAACGTATGCCCCTCTCCTGTGTAATAGAATCCTTGTACCCCGAACCATTTGTAAAAGGCATGAAGCTGTGCTGTGAAACCGGCCGGAGTTTGCCAACCTTCATCCACTCCCCGGGTACGGTCCAGGGAAACCAGGCCACCAATGCTGACAGAAAGGGAGTCCAGGAGGGCGCTTTCTGAAAGATTGAGACCCAGGTTCACATCAAATCCCCCGTTATCCCTCAGGTGAAAACCGGGTTCCGGAATTCCCTTCGCGGCAAAATGTCCCATCATCACATGATGGTTGATAAACAGAAGGTTCCTGGTGTATAGTCCGGAAAATCCGAAAATAAACCTTTCATAGGTTTCATCGGTCTGCCTGCTGGTCCAGTCAATGAACGCCTGTTGATATCCCCATGCACCCCGGAAGCCCAGGTATGCTCCTTCCAGGTTTGGCCGGTAGTAGAGCAGGGTATCCGAAAGAAGAGAGAGGGGATAATCCAGTAGATTTGAGC
The DNA here is from genome assembly GCA_024763595.1 of Bacteroidales bacterium. Classification (GTDB taxonomy): domain Bacteria; phylum Bacteroidota; class Bacteroidia; order Bacteroidales. The sequence continues at coordinate 1,264 of JANTFK010000390.1, forward strand.
GTTGTGAATCCAGTATGTTTGCACGGGGAAAGGCACCAATCCTGAAATCTATTCTGTCATTGTCATACTGGTAATACATAATCACATCAGGCAGGTGGGTACCGGGGTGGCTGCCAAATTCGTAGAGATAGTTCATCCCGATCCGGAAACGGTGCGTTCCGGCCAGACTGGCACCCAGTTCTCCTTTTACCCTTGAGCCAAATATGGTTTGTGGATCATCGATACTGAAATACTCTCTGTTATCCAGGAACCCATCCGTTCCGGCCATCCACTCAAACTTCTGGGAACGGACCGGCATAGCAAGCAGGGTTAACAGTATCAACAGGATGAGGAAAGGGCGCATTGTAGTATGTCTTAGTTGAAGCTCGGCGGAGCTGAAGCGCAAGCGGAATTAGAAACGCGATTTAAAATTTTCAATTTCAAATGAGTCGGATATTCCGGATGATGGTACACCCTGTGGGTGGCTTTTCGGAAGGCATCTTCATCACAGTTATAAATATCGGTAAAAGTCTGGGGATTCCGGTCGAAAAGCGGGAACCAGCTGCTCTGGATCTGCACCATCATGCGGTGACCTTTCCTAAATGTATGGTTCACATCGGGCAGACTGAATTTCACACGGGTTACCTTGCCGGGTGTAAATGGTTCCGGTTTTTCAAAGCTGTTGCGGTATTTCCCCCTGAAAATATCTCCCCTGATCAGCATCTGGTAGCCGCCCACTTCCACTCCTCGCGAGTTCTTAACCAGGTTGGTGGCACTATCCGGGAAAACATCGATCAGTTTCACCACCCAGTCTGCATCGGTACCTGTGGTAGAGACAAACAGTTCCACATCTACGGGTCCCACTACGGTCATTGCCTCCTCCATTGCAGCTCCTTTATAGACCAGCACATCCGTACGTGTGGATGCAAAACGCTGGTCTTCTGCCAGATAACGACTGTAATACATTCTTCTTGCACTGATAAAGGAAGCCGTATAGGGCACAGGTCTGGAAGGATCGCTGATGTATTCGTCATAAGGTTGTCCGGGTGTCTCAGGAGGGGACCAGGTGAGTGTACCCCCGTCATTCAGGTATATCTCTTTGTGTATCACATTCTCCGGGGGCCATGAGGAGTAGCTCCTCCATTGGTCGCTCCCCGTTTCAAATACCCATGCCTCGGGCAATTCCATCGACCCTTTGCCCTTCAGGTAGTAACTGAAAAAAGGATATTCAATAGCTTTCAGGTAGAAATATTTATCCTGTTCCCTGAACGGGATCCTGCTGGGATCATTGTAATCGGGGAAATTCCAGCCACCATGTATCCAGGGGCCCATTACCAGCATATTTACAATTCCGGGATTATTCTTTTCAATGGTCTCATAGGTATGAAGGGCTCCGGACAGATCCTCACTGTCATACCATCCGCCCACTGTTAATACGGCAGGCGTGATGTCTTTCAGGTGAGAAAGGGTATTACGTGATTTCCAGAAAGCATCATAGTCGGGATGTGCTGTGAGTTTGTTCCAGAAGTCAATAGTTCCGTGCAGAAATTGTTCATTGATATTTTTTAAGGGGCCAATATCCAGGAAAAAATGATAAGCATCATCTGAGTCATATTGTAGCCTGGGAGCACTGCTGGTGGTTGGCTCAGGGCGATCCTGCCCGAACGACTGGAAAAAGTTGAAACAAAGCGGCAGGGTGAAAGCACCGTTGTGGTGCATGTCATCCCATCGGAACCAGTCGGATATGGGAGCCTGCGGACTGGTACATACCATGGCAGGATGGGCGTTAATGGTTCCCATTACCGTATAGAAACCGGGGTATGATACCCCGTACATGCCAACCTTACCGTTGTTATTTTTAATATGACCGATCAGCCACTCTACCGTGTCCCAGGTATCGGTGGTTTCATCCACATCTGTTTTACTGTCATATGCTCCCAGGACCGGGCGCATGTTTATAAACTTTCCTTCGGACATGTATTTTCCCCTAACATCCTGGAACACAAAAATGTATTTATCTTTTACAAGCTGTTCGTTTGCCGATAGCCTGCGTTTCATCCTGTCTCCATACGGACCAATGGAATAGGGGGTCCGCTGCATCAGTATGGGATAGGTTTGAGACTGATCCTTCGGGCTGTAAACGATCGTATAGAGTTTGACCCCGTCACGCATCTCAACCTGATACTCAGCTTTCGTATAATGTTTGGCCACTGACCATGTTCCCTGGGTATGGCCCGGTACCAGTACCAGGGAAAAAAGTATCTGGATAAAAAGTATTTTTTTCATGCTTAACCTGCTTATCAAATGGAGAGGTAAGATAGAGATTGATGCTGCCATTTTCAAATTTTAAACCGATGGAATGAAATTGAGAATCTAAAACAATGAGATTTGAAGTGACAGGGGATCAACCGTTAAAAAACAGTTGACAAACTGGATGGGTGAAGCAAAGAATTGCGATATTTAAGCGAGATCACGAATCAATGATA
>JANTFK010000391.1 GCA_024763595.1 Bacteroidales bacterium
AAGAAATAATCAAGTGTATCCCCCGGACTCAACGTTACCGTGGCCGTTTCAGTAACCGGAGGCCTTGAGGCGATGCTATATCCCAGAGGTATATTGTTTACCGATCCGCTGCTCAGGTTGATCACCCGGACACCAATGGTTTCCTGATCGGTATAAAAAGAATCGCGTAGCGGGGATAAAATGGAATCCAGGGCGATATCAACCACGCCTTCATGGGTGATGATTAAAGAGAGTGTATCGTTCAACGGGACCTGGTCGTTTGGAAGGTCTGTAAATACTTTGAGCGTATAGTCACCGATATTTTGCAAATCAAGGGTTTGTGCAAAAGTAAAGCCGGTTGTGTCTCCCGGGTTCAGTGCGGTTCGAAGTGTATCTGACACCTTAGGTTGACCATTGAGGATAAAGCCCAGAGGTATATCTGTCAGTGATGAACTTCCGTAGTTTTTCACCATGATCTTTAATGGTTCAGCGTCGGTAAGCCCTGGTCCTGATTTGGGTCCGATAATTTCCGGAACCCCGGCATCCAGTGAAGAAAAACTGAAAAGCGGAAAAACAACATAATCGATCCACGCTGCATCATAACCGCGGGAAACCGATACATCCTTGGTATATTTCCATGTAAGCTTATGCTGGCCTTTTGTGAGGGGGAAGCTTTGCGTGTTCCAACTCATTTCGCCGGACCATTTTGCCTGTTCCGCATCATCAATATAAAACCGGAGAAAATCATAATCCTTTTCTGAAGAGACCTTGGCCATAAACCAGACTGAGTCGTCCTGGAACGTCTCTATGGATACCGTAAGTTCGGATTTCTGGTTATGACTGATGGCTGCCGAGCGTGCGGAAAATCTGCCTTCGCCGGAAAATTGATCTGTTACGATCCATGGGTGCAGGGAGTCCTGATCCCAGGGTATGGCACTAAAATTACCCAGTTCAAAATCATCAAAGGATAGACCTACGGGAATTGTATAATTTGCTTCGGTGCGGTAAGCGCCGTTACGAATATCTGCGGAAATATTCAGTGGCGTCCCATACAGGACATCAGGGCTGATGGTTACCGAGACCGGAATGCTTTTCTCATCCCCCGGAGCAATAACGCCGGCAATGAGGGAATCCTCATAAAACGTTACCATGGAGTCGGGCATGGATATACGGATAATCACAGTATCGGAAGTTGCACTTCCCGTATTGGATAATTGCAGGTTTAATTTTACGGATTCTCCCGGCTCCAGTCGCAGGTTTCCATTGCCTTTTTCAGAATCGTTGACCGCAAGACTCCCCGGAACAATATCCGGTCCGTGTAGTTGCAGAGCATAATAAGAGACCCATGTACTGTCTTTGTCATCGGAGAAATGTATTATGCATGTGACGATCGTTCCGTCCTGGATACTGTCATGTACACGGATGCTGAATCCTCTCCATAGTATGGTATCCTGTTGCGCCTTTAACAAAGGCAATGGTTCCAGGACGGAATCAACCAGTGTGATATTTCCGGACGGGCAGGATAAAACAGCATCCACCTGGTTGGCATCTGTCAACCCCAGGTTTCTTACGTGTATTGCAGTATACAGTGTTTCTCCGAAATCGGCAAGCTGATTTCCGTTTTCAGCGGAATCGTTAACCGTAAGGTCTTCGAGGACAATGTAAGGAAGATTGTTGTTGATGATCTCAATGGAATCAATATAGGGTATCCGGTTTTGCCGGGTGGCAACAATACGGATATATCCCGTATCTGCAAGTGCAGGGAAGTTCAGGATGGCAATACCGTCAGCATTACTGTAGGAAGTTGCAATAATGGAATCCCCGTCCGACAGGGTAACAACGGTATTGTCTTCTGTAATCACTGTGAGGTTGGTCAATCCCAGGGGAATCTGACCGGGAACATTCACGGGTAAAGAATCCGGTTCATTCAGGTACATCATCAAGGATGGATCGCCCAAAAGCTGATAGATCTCCCAGTAATATTGCCCGCGGGAGGGAACACCCGTCATCACAGCCATATTACCGGCAAAAACCATTTGCGACTGATTGATGTACCACTCGGTTTCAGGTTCTCCATGGTCATGAAACAGGCGGTCGTACATCCCCAGGCCGGTTTCTTCGTAGGATGGCTGAGCCACAATGGGACCTACGCCGACAGCCCAGTAATAATCCTCGTCCCAGTAAGAATCGTTGGAGCAACCGATATAGGTAAGTGCGCCTTTTCCCGGTGTCCGGACCAGCGCTTCGGCAAAACATTCCTGTAATCCAAAGGTTGCAGTAACGCATCCGTTACCAATCATTACAGGATATTTATGGTTGTTTTGCAATCCGTCGATATCATAAATCGAAAACCGGGGATCTTCCCAGCGGTCTGAATAACCGTGTCCTGTATAATTGACAAATCCTACTCCGTTGCTGATATCGGAGATAATCTGGGCGTCACTGTTTCCGGATTCGGGATAGAGATAAGTATGGGACTGAATACCATGATCGGAATTATAATAATAATGTGTTCCGTAATTGATCTGGCCATTCCCCCAAACAGAGGCATATGCCCCGTCTACACCTGCGATCATCACAGCTTCGCCCAAAAAGGAAGGATCTGGAAACAGATATTGTTCATACTCAAGGTTTTTTTCCAGGATTGCAGCCAGCTCAACAGAATCATTGGCAGAAAAACGACCGTAATAGATATCCGGGATATAATCACCATTTCCATCATATTCGGCATAATAAAGATCCGTTACATGGCCGGAAGAACTGGATGGTGGGATCTGATCCACATCCCCAATAATCAGCAAATAAGAAGGTGCCGGGTCATCCGGTGTGGCAGAATAATATAAATTGGTCAGGTATGCTTTCATTTCCGCCACAGAGGTCCCTACACCGGGTGCTCCCCGGTAGGCAACAATGATGTCAATACCTTTGGCTTTCTTCCAGAGTATAAAATCATCCAGACTGTTCTTAAAAATCGAATCTGTAAGGATCACCATTTTCAGCGGGTGGGTTACAACCGATTTGGATTCTTCGGGTGTATAATTAAGGATTTTTGAGAAGGTGTTTTCAAAGACGGGGGTTGTTAGGCTTTTATGTCTTTCCAGGGTTTTCGCCTGATCACCGCCTTCAAAACGCAACCTGACCGTTATGTGATCCCTGACTTCCAGGATACCTGAAACCGGATTGTACCGGAAAGGAGAAAAAGTCAGATAGGCCAGCTGGCGGCCACGCAAAATACCCGCAGCACGGATGCTCACCAGTGAGTCCCCGGTAAATTCATCTTTCCCATAAACTTTTCTATCCAGATGAAATTCCTGCCGTTGTTGCACTTTGCCTTTTTGCACCGATGGCTGGTTAGGATATATTTTATCATGCAGACCGTACCGGTCAAGATGGAAATCATAGGTTTCAAATTGTACATTTTCAACAATAACTTTACTGTTGGCAGGGATCTCGATAAATTTACGGAGGATGGGAAGTTCCGGTGATCCGGCATGATAATCGGGAACAAAATCGGGATGAAGCATCCTGATATAACTTGTATCGGCAGTGTATATCTGTATAAACCTGAGATAACTGATATCCAGCTGAACCTCCATGCCGGCAGCATCCGAACGGATAACCTTCAGTCCCGGTTCATTTGAACTCCAGGAAATCCTGTTTGTTTCCGACGCACAAAAGCCCTTAGCTGCCCATAATAAACTTATGACCAGCAGTATCCCTGCTAAATGCGTTCGTCTGCTCATCTTTAT
>JANTFK010000392.1 GCA_024763595.1 Bacteroidales bacterium
TTCTATCCAATCCTCCAGTATCCCCAGCAGCTTCCTTCGTTTTCTTTTTCGCTTGGCTGCAAGGTTGTGCTGTTCACCTGTATCCTTTTTAAGATGATACAGTTCAATCCCCCCGTCTTCGAAATATTGGTGCAGTTTCCAGTTTCCCATCCGGATAACCGAACCCGGACGGGTTCGGAACAGTGTATCCCTGCACATAGATCAGTCCCCGACTGTAGCCTCCAGGTAAATTGGGAAATGCCAGAAAAGGGGACGTTTCTTTAGCGTTTTCTGGGTAGCACCCCTTAATGTGGGTAAAAAACTCACTCCATCCAGCTGGTAGCCGGCCGGAGCAGATACCCCGGCCGCCTCAAGCAGGGTAGGGTAGATGTCCAGGTTACAGACGGGTAAATCAGAACGCGTATCCGGTTTTACCCTGCCGGACCATACCACAAAAAAAGGTTCCCGGATCCCCCCTTCATAATAACTGCCTTTTCCCGCCCGCAGGGGAAACTGCCGGGTAATCCTGTATACGCCTCCATTGTCCGATGTTAACAGTATCAGCGTATTATCATACAGATTCTTCTCTTTGAGAACGGCTATGAGATCCCCGATGTTCCGGTCGAGATTATCAATCATGGTGGCATACCGGGGATTGTTCTGACCCTGCCATCCAGGTTTGTCAAGGTAAAGATGCATCAGGCTGTCAACCGGATGAATGGGAGAATGAACAGCGTAAGGGGCATAATACAGAAAGAAAGGGTTTTTATCCGTACTATACACAAAATCAATGACCTTTGCCATGATCAGGTCTGTCAGGTATTCACCGTTGGGAGCGTCCAGGTCAACACGCCTGTATGGCGGATAATAACTTCCTGGATTGCCGGCAGCGGACCCTCCGATGTTCAGGTCAAACCCCTGTGTTTCCGGGGTTTCTCCCAGGTGCCATTTCCCTGCATGGCAGGTGGTATATCCTGCATGCTGCAACACCTCGGCGAGGGTGATAAATCTGTCATCCAGGATGGTTTTGTTGATAGTGGGGATCAGCTTTCTGTCCCGGCTGTTTCCACGGTCTGAATGATTAACCGTATAGATCCCGTGCCGGGGTGTCCACTGCCCGCTCATCAGGCAGGCCCTGCTGGGGGCGCAGTTACTCGCAGCCGCATAGGCACCTGTAAAGATCATTCCCTGTGCAGCCAGTTCATCCATGTGGGGAGTTTCATAATAGCGGCTGCCCTGGAATCCGGTATCTTTCCAGCCCAGATCATCAATATTGATCAGAAGAATATTGGGTCGCTGTGCCCGAACGCTGATAGAGGAAAGGATGAGCGCCAGTGAAATAATTATAACAGCTATTCCCGGATCCTTTTTCTTCGTGTTATGCTGTCCGTTTATGTCAGATCGCATATTGTGCAAGATCTTTCGATTAAGATTCCACCATAAGATATTAATATTCTACAGTTTCAACAACTGCTGCATCAAGGTGCTGCTTTTTTTGTAATAATGGCTACCCGGAATTTTTTAACTAATTTAGCTTATACAGCAGTGTATAACATAACTAATACAACAGATGCCATCTACTGATACAATATCAAAAAAAGCGGGACTTCCCCCCGGATCTCTTGTGCATTTAGGCAGGCACTTTACCAACAAGGTGAAGATCTCCGTCATCGATTATGATGCTGAATATCTTTCAGAGACTATCTGTAAATCTACGGAGGAATGCTTTCCGTACAAAGAAACAGACACCGTAAGCTGGATAAATGTGGACGGTCTTCATGACACTGACACTATCGCCTCCATTGGAAATCATTTTGAACTGCATCCTTTATTACTGGAGGAGGTGCTCAATACCCTGCAACGCCCTAAATTTGAGGAGTTTGATGACTATCTTTTTCTCACCCTCAAGCAGCTTGCTATTGACAAGGAGAGTGACTCGGTTGCATCAGAACATATCAGCCTCGTACTTGGCAAAGGCTGGGTAATCTCATTCCGGGAACATGAAAGTGAAATTTTTCTTGCGTTGCAAGAGCGCCTGCGGGAAATCAAAGGAAACATTCGTAAAAAGGGGGCCGACTACCTGTTTTACCGGCTCATCGATTCGGTGGTGGATAACTATTTTTTTGTTATAGATCATATCAATGAAGCTTTGGAAGATCTTGAGGAACATGTACTTTACACACCTGATGATCACTCATTGAAAGAGATACAACATTTAAAGAAACAACTGATCATTTTGCGCAAAGCGGTCATTCCCTTACGTGAAGCCATTATTACGCTGGATAAGGAACCAAACATTCTGATTGAAGAAAGCACCACACGTTATTTAAGGGATGTATATGAACACATTATACATATAACGGAAAGTATTGATGTATTACGTGATACCCTTTCAAATATCATGGAAATGTATCAATCAGGAGTAAGTAACAAGACAAACCAGGTAATGCAGGTTCTGACAATTATTGCGACTATTTTCATGCCATTGACGTTTATCACCGGAATTTACGGAATGAACTTCACTCACATGCCGGAACTTCACTTGAAATACGGATACTTTGGAGTATGGGGCATCATGGTCATCATATCTGTCATCATGGCGTTTTACTTCAGACGAAAACGTTGGTTTTAAATTTCAACAAAACTGTAGTCGATCTTCTCTCCTGAAACGCTTATTTGCAAAAAACTGGCTTGATCATTAACATCCTGTAATGCATCCATAATAATGTGTGTGGTATTACCCAGTATGTCGGTGTTTCGTTTATGGTCATGAGCGGTTACAACCATGTCTATATTATATCTTGTAAACAGATCCACCAGAACATCAAGTTCTTCTGTCATGGGATTGGTGCTGGTTGTAGGTCGCAAACGAAAAAGGTTGTTGTGGGTAAAAACGATACAATGCCTGTAATTGTTCCGGTCCGATTCCAATAATTGTTTAAACCATGTCAGCTGCTTGTTTCCAAGGGTCCCCCCTCCTGTATCCAGACATATAAACAGATCGCTCTCCCTGTCGGTATGTACCACAAAGAAATAGGAAGATGAACCGAATAATGAATAGAAATGTTTCCAGCCATGAAAATAAAGGTCATGATTTCCGGCTACAGCAAAGCAGATTAGTGAATCCTGCGATGGCAGGTGTGCTGCCAACCGGTTATAATCCTCCTGCTGCCCTGTTGTGATATCACCCGCCAGTATAACTGCAGCAGCGTCTTCATCCATTGCTTCCCGAAAAAACCGGTCCAGGTTTTTTGTTCCTCCCACGTGTGAATCTCCCATGACATGGAGGGAATAGCTTTCCCGGGAGATACTTATTTCAGTATAACCATGCAGGTCGTTCCATTCAACGGATTGTTCAAAACGTTCATTCACATCCTCATAAAAAGTGATAAAACCACGCATTTCCATTTTATCGCATGAGGATAACATCAGGAGTATGACAGGCATTAATAGCTTATGATTCATATTTCCCATTTTACACCGCCTCTGAAAAAGTAACCAAAATAGTTGGCACTGATATTAAAGATCCCCGCCTGTTTGTACCATGCGTCCAGGTAAAGGGTCAGGGAGGGTTTCACCTTACATGTCATCTGCAAATTGAATACAGGATTGGTGGATTGATTGATCATGTAATAATCAATATTGGTAAAGGAGAGGCCGATATTCCAATCGTTGTTATGGGGTTTGAGGTAACCTGTTATCAGGTAGATCAGATTGAAATTTTCTCTCAGCTTACTATTCTGCTT
>JANTFK010000393.1 GCA_024763595.1 Bacteroidales bacterium
GACTCAAAAGAACGGGCAGTAACCAGGCTGAAGTTATAGGGGCTGGCAAGGATTTTGCCATCATAACCCTGTTGCTTCATGGTAGCAGAATATTCATCTGCATTAGCGGTTATTTTAAATGCACCAACAATGATATGAACCCTGGACTTGGTATTCTCTTCACAAGCTGCAAGTTTTAACATGGCTTCATCAACCTGCATTCGTGTAAGCGCCAGCTGATCTTCGAGCTTTTTACAATCCTTCGATTGAGATTTCAGGGCATGGTTTTCAGCTATCATGGCATCAATTTCTTCCTGCGTCATGGATGGTTTCTGAAAAAAACTACATGACGAAACAATCAATCCGAGTAAAATGATACTGGCTAAATTCTTCATAACGAATACTTTTTTTTCTGTCCGATTAAAGATAGTGAAAATCCATGATTTGAAAATGGGAATATAAATCGAGTTGTTGATAACTCTATATAATTGTTCCTCAATATATTGAAAGGTTATTCTTAAATTTTGATATATGAAAGACCGATTCCCGGAGGAGCTGTATCAGGCTGCAAAAGAGTATTTATGGCTATTGTCCAGGGGCTATCCCCAGAAGTCATCGATCAGGCTTGTTGGAGATAAGTTTAAACTAACCAGGGATTTACGTCAGGTTCTATACAGGGGGATTGCTGCTGAGGATGTAGCTTCCAACAGAATAGAAAAAATTGGATCGGTCAAAACGGGTGATATGGTATTGATCGATACATACAATGTGCTTTTTACGGTAAACAACTATTTACTGGGGAAATACCTGTTTATTAGTAATGACGGGATGTTACGTGATGCAGGTGAAATGCGGGGCCGTATTGTGAACAAACCTGTTTTCTCCAGATCCGTTTCTCTCCTGCTGGACATGTTGAAGGCACTGCCTGAAGCCACCTATGTACATTACCTTGATGAACCGGTTCCATTCAGTATTCGGCTCTCCATTGAACTTTCCAAGGATATGGTACAGATGGGGATAGAGGGAGATACATTTACAGTGAGATCGGCAGATCAGGCACTCATCAGTAAGCAGAGTGATGCCATCTGTACATCCGATGGGAACATCATTGATCATTACAGGGGCAGGGTAATTGATCTGCCCCGTATGTTGCTTGAGAAATATTATCAGCCGGAGTTCCGCTCACTGATTATGGCGTAAGATTTTCCGGGGGAAGGAAGAGCCAGGCAGAAATGGGAAAATGATCCGAGTAATCTATTTTTGTTCGCCTGAATTGGTAAGCCATCAACGGATCGCTGTAGAGTATATAATCGATCCGGAACGAAGGTAATTCTCCCGCGTAAGTGTTTCCAAATCCATTTCCAGATTTTCTGAAAGCATCAGATAATCCTTTTGTAATCTGGTGGTAGGCAAATGATTGGGGTGTATCATTGAAGTCGCCTATGACGATGACAGGATAGGGGGAGTCCTTCATATAAGCAGCGATCATACGGGATTGCCGTGCCCGTAAAACAAACGCTGTTTTCAGCCTGGAGCCTATGGCCCTTATTTCGCGTATTTGTTCCGTATTGTATGTCAGCCGGGCAGTATCTAAAAAAGCATAATTTTCCTCCTGGAACTGGATTGATTGAAGATGAACATTAAATATCCTGAATGTATCGCGCTGAAAAAGAATATCAGTATACATAGCCGCATTGCTGGATGAATTGAACGGGATACGGCTCTTTTTAATGATTGGATACTTGCTGTATGTGGCGATTCCAAACCCTCCTTTGCCGGTTTGGTCCGATGTAAAATAGACCGCACTGTATGGAAGGAAGGCCAATTTCTTCATATGATCCGAATGGGTCCGCCCTTTTCGGGGGGAAGAGTAGTATTCCTGGAAGCAGAGTATGTCCGGTTTCTGTTGGTTTATGAAACCAAAAATTCCATTACTGGCGTGAGGGTCGGAACTCCACCGGTAGAGATCAAATCCTCTTACATTATAGGAGAGCACTTTGAGTAAGCGCTCCGGTGTAATTGTTTCCGGGATGTTTCGATCCCTGAAATGAAGTGGCAGTAAATTGTTCAGGTGGTTCCATCCCATCAGGATGACGATGAGTGAGAGCAGAATCAATCTGCTTAAACGGATGAGCCAGAAACTGATGAAGATCAGATTCAACATGAGCAGGTATGGGTAGGCCAGTCCGAACAAAGCCGGCAAAATGACCCTGGAAGGGTCCACGATGGGTGCCAGGTATGCAAGGAGCAGGCTGGCTGCTGCCAGTAAATTTAATATAAGGATGATTCCCCGGGTAAGTCGCTTCACTCCCGTTTTTTATTACTCATTTTAAATAACAGCTCTTTTTCACTGGCTGTCAGGCTATCATAACCCGCTTTGGATATTTTTTCCAGGATCGCATCGATCATTTTCTGCTCTTCCGCCTTCTGCCGGTTATATTCTATATCGTCGGAGGAGCGTTTATAGGTAACCTTCATTTTATGCTTACCCGGTTTGAACCACAGGGCCACCCTGTCCACGAACCGGTCAAATCCCCTTGTAATATCTTTGCCCTGTTTATAATAGCTGGCAAACAGAAAACCCAGCAGTGCACCGCCGATATGCGCTATTTTACCTCCGGTGTTTACTGAAAAGTCAATCAGGGAAGTAAATATAAACATAAACAGGGCTATGTATATGATCTTTACAGGTCCGATCAGTACGAGGTACATCTTTCTTTCCGGCTGATAGGTAGCCACTGCAACAGCGACAGCCATAACAGATGCTGAAGCCCCAAGGGCAATGGAGCTATCCCGTACCGGTTCAAAAACGGGAAAGACATTATAAAAAAACACATACATCAACCCACCAATCAGGCCTCCGAGCAGGTAGGTACTCAGCAGTTTCTTCAGTCCCAACTCCTGGATAAATACCGTTCCAAACCAATACAACCACAACAGGTTAAAGAGAATGTGGATAAAATCCACATGAAGGAACATATAGGTGATAACGGTCCATGGCCTCCTGACAAGCAGCCCAAGGTTTGCCGGAACGGCCAGGTAATTCAGAAAGTTGTCAAACAGATCATAGGAATTTGACAGAAACAGTATAATCCTGACTAATTGTACAAGCAGGAAGAGTCCCAGGTTCAGGTATATAAGTTTATGCAGGGTGGTCCCTTTGTGAAAGGATTCCTTAATCTCATCTATAATACTCATAAAATCAGGACATTAGTAGAAATTACTGGTAAACTTGTTCCAGTATTTTATTAATATAAAACCAAAAATCATACCACCCAGATGCGCAAAATGAGCAATATTATCTCCTGTGCGGGTGACACCCAGAAAAAGTTCCAGGGCACCGAATCCAATCACCAGCCATTTGGCCTTGATAGGAAAGGGAATGGGAATGATAAACAGTGGGGTATTGGGGAACAACATCCCAAACGCGAGAAGTACCCCATAAACTGCTCCTGATGCTCCTATGGTTGGCCGGATCAGGTCCCTGCCCAATTCGAAGAACCTGTTACCGGGTTGCAGAATCTCATTCAGAAGTGCCTTGTTGATATGGTCAACCGAGTAAGCAGCTTTCAGGTTCGCAATGTCGGGAGCAAACTGGATATAATTAACCAGCATGTGGAAAAAGGCTGCACCCAGGCCCGTTGCCAGGTAGTAGATCAGGAATCGCTGGCTCCCCCATACGCTTTCAAGTGTTTTGCCGAATATCCAGAGTGCCCACATAT
>JANTFK010000394.1 GCA_024763595.1 Bacteroidales bacterium
TGATGCTTTTGATTTTTTGTAACTGTTTGGGGACGTAGTTCAATACATGCCGCTCCACTTTGGCATTATAGAGGTCAGTGATCGTAATCATGATACCTGTTTCTTCCACACCCCCGAAGGTTTTGTTCAGGACAGTACCAAATGTTCTCATGGAGGGGGAAAGGTTCATATAGGCGTTGATTAAAGGGGGAATATTCTCTCCGCAGGCCCGTACCTCCTTAGACAGTATCTTGTAGTCCTGTTCATAACTCTGGCCGGTAAAAATTGCGGTCAGTCTGGCCCGGTCTGTAACCACCCTGAGGGGTTCCTTCGGTACAACCAGTCCATCTCTGTCGGGGAAATGTTTGTTCAGAAAAAATAGTATCATGTCCCTGGCCAATTGATGGTAATGCAAGTACATGGTGACTTTGCCGAACATATACTGCTTATCCGGGTAATCCAGTACCAGGGCACCCAGACCATCCCACAGGTTATCCAGGGCATAGATCCCTTTTCTGCGGAGTGCAGTGGACTGGTACTTGGGTTGTACGAAAGACCTGCCCAGTTCTATCATGTGCGGGAGGTAATCACGGATAAAGAGATCGGAAAAGTTAAATAATTTGGCTGTAGCCAGTCTCACCAGTCCATCTTTAAAACAGGTATTGGTATCACATATGAAGAACCGGTATCCTCCCAGAATCGCATTTTCTTCAGGATCCCAGACGATCAGCTGCTGGTATGCTCCCTCCCCGGTGTCATATTCATCCAGGTCACATTCCAGGCCGGTTCCTCCTCCTGCATTTCGAAAAGAGAGTTCCCGTAACCTTCCAATCTCCCGCATGGTATTGGGAGCATTATCGGCATTGATGATGTAAATTTTATTACCCGCTTTGTTTGTCCTGCGGATAAATCTTTCTTCGGTAAGCTCGTCTTTTAAAGCTTCCAGAGGGACCGGTGGTATAATATCTTTCATGATCATGACTGATAGGATGGGTTTGATGCGGAGGTGAATGCAATGTTTGGATCTGATGCCAGGGCGTAAGTGTAATCCCGGACAAACCTTGCCCATGCTTTCGGACTGTGCCGTTTGTCAAGCAGCTTGTAAGAGATTGGTTTTCCAAAAGTAATGACAAAGTGTTTGTTGCGGTGCTTGTACGATTCATTGGGAAGAAAAAACATCTCCAGATTGGCTTTGATACCCAGTGCTTTACGAATATTGGCCAGGTTATAGAAAAAATTTGAGTTCCTGCCCGATACATGAATTGGAACAAGGTCGCGCCTGGTTTGTCTTGCTTTGGTGATGATGCTTTTTTGCCACCCGGGGTCCCGGATTATCCCCTTTGACCTGCGGGAAACCAGGCCGGCAGGGAAAGTCATCACCTGGTCGTCCGATTCAAATATAGCATTGATCCTGCGTACGTTATCCATGGCCTGAGCCCCGTGCTTGTTAATGGGAACGAAAATCCCGTCCATATTCTTTAGATTCATCAACAGGTCATTGACCAATACCTTGAGGGGATGGTATTTTTTGCAGAGTTCACTGATGATCATCATACCATCGAAGCCACCCAGCGGGTGATTGGATACAAAGATGTAACGACCCCCTTCCGGAAGGTTTTCCCATCCCTTCACCTCAACACTGACGTTAAATACTTCAATGGTTGCCCTGGCGAAATCCACATCCTTCTTATAACCATGATGATAGAGGATGTTATTCATGAAATCAATACGCAATATCCTGGAAAGGAACCGGTAGACAAAACCAGGGATCCAGCGAGCCAGGGAGGGATTTTTATCCATAAATAAGTCCCTGATATTTACAGGTTTAAAGTTCTTTTTATGCGTGGCTTCGTCCATATTTTACAAAAGTATTAAGAAATAAGTTATTAACAAAGTGGGAAAAAGTGGGGTAAAATGGCCTAAAGTGGAGGAAAAGTGCTATTTTTACCGTCAAACCCGTGGAAGCCTTATGACCACATTCATTGGAGATTATACTGTCAGGCTCGATTCGAAAGGAAGGCTTTCCTTTCCGGCTGCTTTTAAACGGCAGATCAGTGATGCTGTGCAGAACGGTTTTGTATTGAAGCGGGATGTATTTGAAAACTGTCTGATCATGTATCCCATGGAAGAGTGGGAGAGGCAGAATAAAATCATCCGGGCCAGGACCAATCCCTATAACAAGGAGCATGCCCGTTTTCTGAGGATGTTCTTTTCCGGAACCGCCGAAGTTTCACTGGATGCCAGTAACAGGATGCTGATACCCAAACGGCTGCTGGAATATGCCGGAATTATTGATGAGGTTGTGCTAGCCGGACAATCGGGAAAGATAGAGATTTGGGCCTCGGATAAATACAGCGGAGTGAGTGTGGCCGATGAGGAGTTTGCCTCCATGGCAGAAAAAATATTAGGTGGATCTTTTGATGAACCAGACATATAATGGGCTATCATAAGCCGGTATTGTTGCATGAAAGTATAGAAGGATTAAACATCAAACCAAAGGGCATTTACGTTGATCTGACCTTTGGAGGAGGGGGCCACTCTCTCGAAGTTCTTAAAAAGTTGGGGAAAAATGGAAGGCTTTTAGCCTTTGACCAGGACCAGGATGCCCGTGCCAATATCCTGGATGATAAGCGTTTTACCTTTATAGGGGCCAACTTCAGGTATTTAAAGCACTATCTGAGATACTACGGGTTCGAAAAGGTTGACGGGATTCTGGCTGACCTGGGTGTCTCTTCGCATCAGATCGACCGGCCGGAACGGGGATTTTCATTTAAAACAGAGTCATTGCTGGATATGCGTATGGATGTGCGCAGCGGGCAAAGTGCATCACGGGTGCTGAATGAATATGAAACCGGGGTGCTGGCCAGGATCTTCAGGAACTACGGTGACCTGCCCAATGCCAGTGCTCTGGCCAATGCCATTACCAGGTCCAGGCAGGAGAAGAAGCTGGAACAGGTGGAGGATCTGAAACAGGCATTGAAAAGATTTATACCGGCCAGACAGCCCAGTAAATTCCTGGCCAAAGTGTACCAGGCATTGCGCATTGAGGTAAACGGGGAAGTGGAAGCGCTCAGGGAGATGCTGATACAAACTGCCGATTGCCTGAAACGGGGGGGCAGGCTGGTCATTATCACCTATCACTCGGTTGAGGACAGGCTGGTAAAAAACTACATGCGGTCGGGAAACGTGAAAGGAGATGTTGAGAAAGACTTTTATGGTAATATCCGGACGCCCTGGAAACTGGTGAACAGGCGTGTCATAACCCCAACCAGGGCAGAGGTGGAAGAAAATAACAGGGCCCGGAGCGCGAAACTCAGAATTGCGGAACGAATAAACTGATGGCCGGAAAAAAGAACATAGAATTTGATCAGTCTATTGAAGAGAAGAGTTTTTCCCTTCGTGATCTGCTTGATGGGAACGTCCTTACACGGAAAGCCGTGATGAAGCAATCGCGCTTTATCCTTCTGCTGGTTGCCATTGCTTTTGCCTCCATCGCCAACCGTAACCATGCTGAGAAGACCGTGATCCGCCTCAACCGCCTGCAGGCCGATGTGAAAGAGATGCGTGCCAAATCCATTTCCATCTCTGCGGATCTGGTACGGTTAAGCAGGCAGTCGGAGGTGGTAAGACTGGTGAACCGCTATGATCTGAAACTGGAAGAGAACCTTGAACCACCGAAAAAACTGTTCTATAAAGCGGAGTGAGATGTCATTGAAGC
>JANTFK010000395.1 GCA_024763595.1 Bacteroidales bacterium
AAGCCGGGTCATTGCGTAGGAGCGGAGCGACGCGGCAATCTCCTCAGGCATCACACTGATCTTATGGGTTTTCACACCAATCATTTCTCATGTTCACTTCGCTCTACGCTCTTTCAGTTTATATTAAATCCTCCTGTAACTACCGAGGGCTTTTCACCCCTGGTATCTTCACCTGCCATTGTTATGAGGATATCTTTTTCCTCTCCCGGCATGATTGTAAAATAATTATCACTGTAAAGTACAGGCAAAATGCGATCTCCTGTGCCTGATCTTACAACTTTAAGGCGGACCATCACAGCCGGTGTTTTTGAAGGGTTCTTTAAATGGGTTTGAATGACCCACCTGTCCCCTGATTTATGAATAACAGATGATTTGTCGAGTGTAACTTTATCCAGTTTTCGCAAAGCCTTAAAATTATTTTCTTCTTTCCCCCTCCAGTAAAAGTTCTCAGAGATCAGATCTGTCCCTCTTGTGAGTTTTAACCGGATAAAATAAACATTGGAAACATCAGAGGGCGTATCAATTTTCATGCAGAGCACCCTGCTGTCTTCCTTTAGATCTATTGAACCTGATTGTTGCCATTGAACAGACCCGTCGGAATTTAGAATTTCAGCACGGACATTCAATCCTGGAACATCCCGGCCGCTGTAGTTTACCACTTCCACACTGTCAGTTAAAGGATCCCATTGAATATGAACCGGTTCCGATGCTTTTTTGCAGCCAAAATAGGCAGCAGTGGGCTCAAAATAATAATCATAAGTTTGCCATACCAGCGATGGCCAGGCCGGATGGCTCATCCAGAGCAACAAACCCATCCGGTGTCTGCCCTGGGCTTCAAACATAGCCCGGTATCCTTCATAATTGACGAACTGGGCCAGATCAACCCATTCTTTTGCATTATTGGCCGCACCGTAACTTTGGAGGATCCTTTCCCTGAAGGAGTTTGCCCCCTGTGCACCATAGGCACAAAAATCATGTAAACCCCACATACTGCTTTGGGGCCATAATGCCGAATCGGGCATCATCTCCTTCAAACTCTCCAGGGATACAATGTTAGGCATCCCCATTTCACTGTGAAGCAGTGGAGTAGCGCGTTTTTCAAAATAATATTTAACCGGCATGGCCCTGTACGGACCGTGTCCGCTAACTACTTCATCAGCTGAGTTGGGTATGTAATGCAACCCCGGATGAAGGGTTTTAATGGCTTCCTTAAGCCCGTCATCAAGGATTTTCGGGGGGAATCCCTCATTCCTTCCGCAATAAAGACCTATAGAAGGATGATTTCGAATGCGCAAAATTTCATTTCTTACATTTTGCATAAACATGACATTATCATCCGGATCGGGACCATCCCAGGGATTGGCCAGCCAAAAATCCTTCCAGACCAGAATACCGTACTTGTCACAGGCTTCATAAAATTCCTCATCACCGGTCTGGCCCACCCAGTTCCTGATCATGGTAAAATTCATGTCGCGATGGTAGCGAACGGCAATGTCATATTCCCTGCCACGATAACGTAACATTGATTCAGGAAATCCCCAGTTGCCTCCACGACCGGTAAAGCGTTTCCCATTCACCCATATATTTAATTTTCCTCCCTCTTCACTGTAAGCCATCTGACGGATACCCGTATTAAAAGATTTCGTATCCGATACATTATGGTTATCAGTCTCAAATTTCAATTGAACTTTATAGAGATCCGGTTGCCCATAGCCATTCGGCCACCACAGCTTCGGATTTTTTATGGATAGTTCCGGATGATTTCCGGGATTCAGTTTCAGGGTCGTTGTTTCCATGGCTTCAAGATGTGCCGGTTCAGTCATCGTTTTTTCCCCGAAAGCAAGTTGCAGTATTCCGTCAATTTTTTCCTTACTGTGATTCTGAAGGGTCACTTCAATTTCAACATCAGCACGTGTGGTATCGGGCAGTGGAATGTGTGTGGTGACAAATGGATTTTCAATGGTTACCGGTCCGGTAGCCTGCAGATACACATCATTCCAGATACCGGTATTCCGGCCCCTGATGGTGGGGATCCAGTCCCACCCGATGGAGGCATGATAGGTGGGATTGTCTGCCCCAAGAACACCTCCGTTTTTGTCGGGACTAAAATAGGTTTGTTCCTTCACACCACCGGGGTGTGCATTTTTTTCAATGCGAACTGCCAGGGTATTTACTTCTCCCGGATGAATAAGTTTTGAAACATCAAAACGGGCGGTTGTAAAAGCCCCTTCAATACGTCCTATGCTGCTTCCATTCAGAAAAACCTGTGCTTTCCAGTTTATTCCGTCAAAATTCAACCATAGGTGTTTCCCTGTAAAGGAGGAGGGAACGGTAAATTCATTGCGATACCAGAAATCGGAAAGAAAAAAAGATTCGGATATCATGAGTTGGTTGGCTCCAAAATCCGGATCGGGAACGGCGCCTGCATTCCGGTAACTTACCAGGGTGGTAGCAGGTACCGTTGCAACTACCCAGTCATCATCCTGATAACCCGGGGAGGAAAGAGTAATTCCCTTTTCAGGAACCAGATTACTGCGTTGTACCCGCCAGTTTCCGCCCTCCAGATAAAGTTTCCCCGTGGAGGTAACTTCAGGAGCAGATTTAGGAATGGGAATCAACCCTCCACGGCCATAAATCTCAAGTTCACTCAAAATATAACCCAATGTATCAACAGGCCGGTCCATTAACAAACGCACATAGCGTCCGTTGGCAGGATGATCCAGTTTAATATCCTGCGTAAATTCCGGCTTCTCAGGGAGTGGTTGCAGGTCATTCCATACCGAGGCATCCTCTGAAATTTGCAGCATTCCGGCTGCAGCCGGCAGGATCCAATGCAATTGAACACGGTCAAAGGTAGATGAGGATCCCAGATCAACATAAACCCATTCATGCTGATGGCCTTCACTCATCCAGGCACTTGTGAAGTTATGAGAGGGACTTATTTCCCTTTTTTTCCCGTTTTCAAAAAAGACAACTTCAGCCACATTCCAGGCAGTCAGATTAACAGCTTCCAGTGAAATGCGGTAATAACGATAGCGCCCTTTGTGATCAAAAACAATGGAAGGTGTAAAAATAGCACCATAAGGAAAAACCGTTGTATCCACCATGGTGCTTTGTCCTGATAACCGGCCTATAGTCTGCCATTCTTTTCCGTCATCAGAAGCGTTAACCACACAGGACCATTTTCTTTTTTCCGGTTTGCTGTTCCGCAAGGAAACGACCAGATCCAGACGATCCGGTTCCGGCAGGTCCTGCCAGCCGGTTAATTCAAACTGTAACCAGACTTTACTTCCGGGAATATTAAGCGTTGTTACCGGATTTTCATCCATCAACCATTCCCGTTCATTCTTTTTCACCGGATCTTCACTGCTTGTGACAATGGAGATACGTTCAGGTTGATCGGTTTCGATGATGCCATCGGTAATTAGCTGAGCAGTAAGATTATAATCATAACTGCCTGAATGAAATGCCGGCCGGTGCAAAGCTATGTTCCGGTAACGGGTTGGATCGGGCCTGAGCAATGGGGCAAAATTTTCTGTTTCCCTGCCAGGATATACGCCAATTCCCCGGGTATAGGATTTTTCTTTTGTGTGACATCCGGACAGAAACACTAAAAGCATCGGGATGGTGAAAAACCAACCAGGAATAAATAGATCTTTTCTTTTCA
>JANTFK010000396.1 GCA_024763595.1 Bacteroidales bacterium
ATAAAATTGAAAATATATTAAAGACATCCGGGATCTTCGGACACGGTTATCAAAATGCGGATTACAATATGGATCATTGGAAGACGATGACACTTCCCACCCTCTGGGAAGATGCCGGGGTTAATGTGGATGGTGTCGTATGGTTTGGCAAAGAGGTGGATATCCCGTCCTCCTGGCAGGGAAAAGACCTGACCCTTTCCCTGGGAAAGATCAATGATTATGACATTACCTGGTTTAACGGGACCCGTGTGGGCAGAGGAACGGATGTCTCCGAATCCAGGATCTATAAGATACCTGCCTCACTGGTTAAGCCGGGAAGAAATCGCATAATGGTACAGGTCCTGGATATTGGGAATGTGGGTGGTTTATACGGTCCGGCAAAGGATATGAAATGCACCGGCCCGGATAAATCCATTTCTTTGGCCGGCAATTGGAAGTATAAAGTGGATCCCATAAAAATCGATGTACACAAGCTGCCTGAAAAACCCAATCAGAATTATGGGGTGAATCGTCCGACGGTATTATACAATGCGATGATCAATCCGTTGTTGCCCTATGCCATAAAAGGCGTAATCTGGTATCAGGGGGAATCCAATGCCGGCAGGGCCTGGCAATACCGCTATTTATTCCCTGATATGATCCGGGACTGGCGAAAAGACTGGGGGCAGGGGGATTTTCCCTTCCTGTTTGTACAACTTGCTAATTTTATGAAGGAGAAACCGCAGCCTGCAGAGGATGCCTGGGCCGAGCTGCGTGAAGCACAGACCATGGCCCTGGCATTGCCCAACACCGGCATGGCTGTGACCATTGATATCGGCGATGCGGACAATATCCATCCCACCAACAAACAGGAAGTGGGCAGGCGATTGGCTCTGATTGCTTTGGCAAAAGTCTATGACCAGGACATCCCTTATTCCGGCCCCATGTATAAATCCATGAAGATACAGGGGGATAAGATTTATCTTTCCTTTACCCATACCGACGGAGGTTTGAAAACAAAAGGAGACAATGTGCCGGAGGGATTTGCCATAGCCGGTGCCGACAAAAAGTTTGTTTGGGCCAAAGCCCGGATAGAAGGGAATGAAGTGGTGGTATGGA
The DNA here is from genome assembly GCA_024763595.1 of Bacteroidales bacterium. Lineage (GTDB taxonomy): Bacteria > Bacteroidota > Bacteroidia > Bacteroidales. The sequence continues at coordinate 1,099 of JANTFK010000396.1, forward strand.
GCCCGGCCATTAAAAAGCCTGTGGCTGTAAGGTATGCCTGGGCCGCCAATCCGGTTTGTAATTTATATAACGAGGCAGACCTGCCTGCTTCCCCTTTCCGTACCGATGACTGGAGAGGGATAACCTACGGAAAGAAATGAAGGGAATGATACGAAGAAAACATCTCCGGTTGTTGCTTTATCTGTTCATCCTGGGGGAAACCGCTTTTGGAAGCCCCCCGTCCCCGGGGGATGCATGTTCGCCGTGTGTGATCGAACCCTTGCAGGATTTTGCCATTACTGCCACTACCGGAGAGAAACCGCAATCCAAGGTTTGGTTTTATGATAAAGCCTGGTGGGCCGTTCTTCCCACCGGAAGCGGCACCGAACTATGGCAACTGACGGGCACCCGGTGGGTGGGGGTGCTTCATCTTTCCAATTCAACCGATATCATGGCTGATACCCGCCCTGTAGGGAACGTTACGCACATCCTGTTGTTCCATGGCCGGGGGAGTGAGTTGGTCTCCGTGGAATATGACCGGAAGAAGAGAACATATCATCTTTGGTCAAAACGCCCCGGCAGGGTGCAGATACCGCTGGAACGATATAGCGAAACCGCTACCATCGAGGTGGATCCCTCCGGCCGGATGTGGTTAGCCTCTGATGCTCAGACAGAGGTACATGTTCGTTGGAGTGACCCTCCCTATGAAGTGTGGAGTAAACCCGTAACGCTTGCTACAGGAATCTCGGCGGATGATATTGCCGCAGTAACCTCTTTTCCGGATGGCAACATAGGCGTTTTGTGGTCCAACCAGGTGACAAAACGTTTCGGATTCCGCATGCACCTGTTGAATACAAGTCCTGATAAATGGACTGCCGATGAGGTGCCTGCTTCAGCCTCAGCTATTCCCTGGAAAGATGGCATGGCCGATGACCATCTTAATATGGCCGTAGCCCCGGATGGCACCTTATATGCGGCGGTGAAAACAAGTTATGATACCAAAGATTATCCGTTGATTGCTATGCTGGTACGACGTCCTTCAGGTAAATGGGATAAACTTTATCGTGTAGATGATGAGGGATCCCGGGGAATCGTACTCCTGGATGAGGTGAAAGGCTGTCTGATGGTTGTGTATACATCCTACAGAGATCATCAGATCGTGTGTAAAACATCAGCATTGAAGAAGATATCGTTTAGTGAACGGAAGATATTAATGAACACCAATCATGCTGCCGGGAAAATCAATAATGCTACAAGTACAAAACAGAACATTGCCCATGAAGTGGTTATCCTGGCATCGGAACCGGGCATGGCCCGGTCGGTACGCTTAAAACTGCCCAAATGAGGCGACAGCGTGAAGAAAACAGGGAAAGAATATTTTAAAATAGTATTATTAAAATCATGAAGCTTTTACATGCAACAACCTTTTTTTTGGTCAGTCTCCTCTTTGGCGCCTGTACCCATTCAGATTTACCCCGTAATGATTACACCTCTTTGGTGGACCCGTTTATCGGTACCGGCGGTCACGGACATACCTTTCCCGGCGCTATGGTTCCCTTTGGACTGGTACAACTCAGTCCTGACACCAGAATGGAAAACTGGGACGGGTCCTCCGGGTACTATTATGAAGATAAAACCATTATGGGCTTTAGCCATACACATCTGAGTGGCACGGGAGCTCCGGAATACTGTGACATCTTATTTATGCCCACGGTTGGCAAAGTACAAATGCTTGTGGGTGACGAAAAAAATTCTAAAACGGGTTACCGGTCCACCTATAGTCATGATAATGAATCGGCATCTCCGGGATATTACAGCGTTTTGCTCGATGATTATCATGTGAAGGTAGAACTGACAGCTACCACCCGATCAGGCTTTCACCGGTACACTTTTCCTGCTTCTCACAATGCCAATATCATTATTGATCTGAAAAACCGCGACCGGGTCATAGCATCTGATATTCAGGTACTCAGTAATACTGAAATATCAGGAATGAGACGTTCAACCAGATGGGTAAAAGACCAATATGTTTATTTTTATGCGAAATTTTCCAAACCCTTTAAAAAATTCGGGATTGCCGTTAATGATACCCTGGTCGATCATATCTCCCGGGCGGAAGGGAAAAATATAAAAGCTTTTGTCAGTTTTGATACGAAACAAGGCGAGAAGATTCTGGTAAAAGTGGGTATCTCCGCAGTGAGTGTAGCAAATGCAAAAATAAATCTGGAAGCGGAAATCAAAGATTGGGATTTTGATAAGATCAGGAAAGAAGCCCATGATGCCTGGAACAAACATTTATCCGGGATTGAAATTGAGGGAGGTACCCACAAGCAGCGCCGTATTTTTTACACGGCTTTCTATCATACGGCTATGGAACCAAACATCTTTAATGATGTAGATGGCAGCTACCGGGGCGTTGATCTCAAGGTGCATAAAGCGGAAGGGTTTACCCGCTATACGGTTTTTTCCCTGTGGGATGTTTTCCGTGCGGAAATGCCATTATATACGATTCTTGAACCTTCCAGGATGAATGATTTCATTAAAACATTCCTGGCTATTTATAAAAACGGGGGCAGGCTGCCTCAT
>JANTFK010000397.1 GCA_024763595.1 Bacteroidales bacterium
AGCAGCATCACACCCAGATCTGAGAGAATATGCAACAACTCACTAATATTCCCCGTGGTAAACCCGGACAAATTGAGTACAAATCCGGCTACCAGGAACCCAATCAAAGGGGGTAACCTGAGCTTTGTGGCCCCGACACCACAGATAAATGCAACGGTTAACCAGAGAGCATCGATATAAACGGGTTGCATTATCTTCAGTTCTATTATAAAGTGAAGATAAATATAGAGAGATTTTCGAATTAATGGGGTAGTTCCGGTCGACTCCGCATTTGACTTTCACATCTAAAAGGCATACATTTAATTGACCAATAACCCTTGCAGATGCCTGAAAATAACAAAATTAAGAAAATCATCTCCAGCCCTGTCGTACAAGCGTTCCTGATCTACCTCAGTAGCGGCTGGATCATCCTGGAGATGACTGATTATTTTATCAACAATTATGACCTGCCCGCAAGATTCCGGGACATATTGCTGATTATCATGATCATTGGCCTTCCCATTACACTCTTCTTCACCTGGATATTGAGCAGGGAAAAGCCGAAGGAAGATGAAAAAGGAGTAGGAGGATTTAGAATCCTTCTGAAAAAACCCTGGTTCTCCATCCCCGGAGTGGTGGTGTTTGGTCTGCTGATTTTTTCAGCTGTTCGATATGTTTATCAGCACAATACGGAGGATACAGCATTTCCAAACATTTCTGCGGCAATGCAACTACCGGAAGTTTCGCTGGCTGTGCTTCCTTTTACCAGTTTCACAGGGAGCTCCGACCAGGATTGGGTGATCGCCGGGCAGCATGAAACACTGATCCATGAACTCTCCCGGGTAAGTCAGCTCAGACCCCTCAGGATCATCTCCCGGAGTACGGTGGATGCCTTTAAGAATTATGACAAACCCATCGCTGAGATCGCAAGGGAGATTAATGTGGATTACCTGGTGGAAACTTCAGTACTTGCATCCGAAGATTCAGTAACCCTCCAGCTCAGGCTCATCCATTTAGTTCCTGAGGAAAGCATCGTTTGGGCGGAAACTTCCTCCAGCGATTTCAGTCATATCCTTGGATTTTACAGTGGTCTTGCCTTTGAGATCGCACGTAGAGTCAACCTGGCTCTCTCTCCTGATGAAGAGGAGGTCATTGGCAATGACCGGCAGATTAATCCCGAATGTTACAAGGCTTATCTCCGCGGTATGTATCAATTAAACCTGCTGACACAAGAGGGAACAGAAAAAGGGCTGGAATACCTGCATGAAGCTGTGAGGATCGATCCGGCTGAACCTTTTGCCTACGCAGGCCTGGCCCTTGGTTACCTGGAGGTCGCACATAGCCCGTTAGACCCTGGTGATGCTTTAACAAAAGCCGAAGCCGCCGCTTCACAGGCATTCAAACTGGATACGACCATGGCAGAAATATATACATCGCTTGGAGAAGTTTACCTGTACGAGCTCTGGAAATTTAATCTGGCCAGGGAATACTTTGAAAAAGCGTTGCGCATCAACCCTAACCTGGCCATTGCCCATTATCATTTTGCCTGGGCACTTTATCTTTTTGGTGATGTGGAAGGAGCGATCCGGGAACATTTGCTGGCCCAGAAATACGATCCCTTCAACCCCCTGCATTTTGCCTGGATGGGGATACTGTATTATGTCAACGGCCAGATGGAAGAAGCTTTTGAAGTTGTCAGGGAATCATTTGAATTACAAAAGGATTATGCTGCAGGCTATTATGTACTCGGATTGACATACCTGCAGGACGGAAATACGGAAAAAGCCATTGAAACACACCGGAAACTTGCAGAGCTCTATCCCTGGTGGAAGTGGGGACTGGGCTATACCTATGCAGTCACGGGTCATATTGCCGAAGCTGAAGAGATCATTGATCAACTGGAAAGCGAGGATCCAAATGGCTGGATCGCTTATGGACTTTCACAAATCTATGCGGGACTGGGCAGAATGGATGAGGCCTTCAAATGGTTGAATTACGAACCGCACCATGCTTTTACTGCATGGGCCGCGGTGCTCCCGGCGTTCAAAGGGTTACGCAAAGATCCCCGTTTTGAAGAATTCCTGAAAGAGCTGAATCTTCCGGATTAACCCGGGAGAGCAAATGGAGGTATGATCCCGGTTTTTTTAGAAAACACCCAACGAATTTTGACTATTTGAGTCAAACCCTCAATAATGCAATGATATACCATAAAAAAACCCGAGAGTAATCTCGGGTTTTGATATTCATCTGCGGTCTGGACGGGGCTCGATACGCAATATTTTCAACCATTTTATGCGGGTTTCAAGCGGTTCCAGTGTCTAATTTTCAATCATAAAGGCTTTGAATATCTGACTAAACACTCTTTCCGCAGAGACTCTCCCAATTCCCATGTTTTTGAATAATTCCTTGCCAGGCAAATCGTCAGAAATGCTTTCGATGAAAAGATGCAAATCATCCTTTATTGATCCAGGTAGTTCAAATTGATCTCCTTCTGGTAACATGGCTCCCAGTCTAAAAATATCACCTTTATGTTTACGAAGAAGTTTATGGTCCTCCTTGCTCCCCTTTTTGATGCGCTCAGATATTTCAAGATAAGCTTTGGCCTTGAGGCAAATTAGTGAATCGGTATTTGCGCGATGAAGGCCATTAACCTTTGTACTATTTTCAAGTATATACCTATAGTAGACATCATCGAGTAATATAGCTGAAAGACTGCTTAAATCATCCGGGGTTGGAATTGGGGTTAAGTGTATTCCTTCATCGATATGTATCAGGTTCGGATTTCGGGAAAATAACTCTATTTGAAATGGGAAATCTTCATTTCCGGGTTTTACGAATCGGTAATACTTCCTATCCGCTTCGCTTGATTCATTACGTTCATATTTACCATCTTTCACAAATTGCCAGAACTGCCTCACAAAGTCTGAAGTTAAAGCCTCAACGACCAGGATCAAATCAATATCCTTCGTGGCCCTGGCGTAGAATCCAGCATCATCGATAATCAAATCACAAGCAGTCCCCCCAATAATTACATAGTTATCAGAATATTGTGTTTGAAATATGAGATGAATGTATCTAATCCTCTTACCATGAGTATCTATCAATTATTTGCTCACATGCCATTTCTATTCGCTCATCTCCTGAATCCTTCAAGCTGAGATAGAGTGAAAGCGGATCAACATATTTTGCCGATGGGTTTGTCAATCTTATGGGATTGTAACTCCATACTTCAATACAATACCTGCCTTCATCACTATTCTGATTTACCAATAATTGACTCTTCTCCAATTCATGGAATATCTTCTTATAGACCGCTATGTAATCCTGGTTTCCTGAATTTAAATCAGAATACTCTCCTAAAGCGGAAAAATACGAGTAATATAGGTTCAGTCCATCAGGGATTTTGTCAATATATACCCTTTTCAAAACAGGACTACGTAAAAGATTCATCTTGTCAGCCTGATCCCAAAGCTCCTTTTTCTCCAACTTGAAACTAATAGATTTCTCCTTCGTTCCTACAATATCAACGAAATTAAATCTTTCCAGATCTTGTACCGCTTTGGTAATGGCCATGGGTGTATAACCGGTCATTTCAGCGACCAGCTTAAATGAATACTCTGCAAGACTCTCCTTGTTTGTAGAGAAGGTCAGATGATAGATCAATAAGAACTG
>JANTFK010000398.1 GCA_024763595.1 Bacteroidales bacterium
AACCACCTGCACCAGAGCGGAAAACAGTTAATCCTGACATCGGACAAGCCTCCTGTTGAACTGCAGGGTATGGAATCCAGGTTATTAAGCAGGTTCAAATGGGGGCTTTCAGCAGACCTGCAGGCGCCTGACTTTGAGACCCGGATGGCCATCTTAAAGAAAAAGACCTATAATGACGGCATAGAGCTGCCGGAGGAGGTACTGGAGTATATTTCCACCCACATCTCTGACAATATAAGAGAACTTGAGGGCGCATTGATCTCATTACTGGCACAATCCACCCTGAATAAGAAGGAGATCACTCTCGGGCTCACAAAAGAGATGATTGACAAGCTGATCAAGAGTACAAAACGTGAAATCTCCATCGACTACATCCAGAAAGTCGTATGCAACTATTATAACATCGGGCTGGAGCAGTTGCAGTCCAAGACGCGCAAAAGAGAAATTGTCCAGGCCAGGCAGGTAGCCATGTTCTTTTCAAAAACCCTTACGAAATCGTCACTGGCAACCATCGGCTCGCAGATTGGCGGAAAAGATCATGCCACTGTACTTCATGCCTGCAAAACTGTCAATAACCTGGTTGAAACCGATAAGCGGTTCCGGCTACAGGTGGACGAGATTGAAAAGAAACTGAAAATGTGAATGCACTACCTGTTTCTCTGCATACTCTCATCCACTGCCATATTCGTCATATTCAAATCCATTGATCGTTTCAGCATCCCTCCATTCCCTGTTATTGTCATCAACTACCTGGTGGCAACCTTATTGGGATTCCTGATCAGTACCGGGCCGGTGAGCCTGCATGATATCCGGCAATCCGGATGGCTCCCGCTGAGTATCATTATCGGGGTCATGTTCATTCTCATGTTTGTGCTGGTCTCCCACTCTTCAAGGAAAGCAGGGATATCGGTTACCACGGTGGCCAGCAAAATGTCCGTTATTTTTCCTGTTGTGTTTTCCCTGATGATTGATCCCGCAGACCGGCTCACCCTCATGAAAACCATTGCACTGCTCATCGCCTTAGGCGGGATCGTCCTGACCATCTATAAACCCCTCAAAGGTATCAGTGATCCCGCTGTAATTTATATCCCGTTTCTTCTTTTCGCAGGTATGGGTATGGTTGACTCCCTGGTGAAATTTGCTCAGCACAGGTTCGTGAATGACGGGGATACGGCATTGTTCAGCGCCGTATTGTTTCTCAACGCATTCCTGGCCGGATGCATGTTGCTCTTCCCCTACCGCGAACGCCGGAAGGGCTTTTCCCGGCTGCCGGTCTGGGGTTGGGGCATCCTGCTGGGAGGTGTAAATTTCGGATCCATATTCTTTCTGGTAAAAGCCCTTAACTTCCTCTCCCCATCGGGTGTGAGAACAGACAGTTCTGTCATTTTCAGCATCAATAACATGGGGATTGTCACACTCAGTGTGGTAACAGGGCTATTGATCTTCAGGGAGCAACTCCGGTTGATCAACTGGGTCGGGATATTATGCTCTCTCCTGGCACTTACACTCTTTATGCTGGTATAAATGACCGATATGTTCAGGACCATAGCAACACCATCCCGCGGACGCTACAGGGAGAAAGGAAGTAAGTTCATCGCCTTTGCATATCCGGTTGATAATGAGGTAGCTATCCGGGATCTGCTCACCTCATTGCGCAAAACGTATCATGACGCACGTCATCACTGCTATGCATGGAGGACGGGTGCCGCGATGAAGAACTACCGGTTAAATGATGACAGAGAGCCTTCCGGGAGTGCGGGAAAACCCATATTCGGGCAGATCCAGTCCAGGGGTTTGACCAATATCCTGATCGTTGTCATCCGGTACTTCGGTGGTACCCTACTGGGTGTGGGCGGACTCATCAATGCCTACAGGACAGCAGCGGCTGATGCACTGAATAATGCACAAATCATCGATCAGAAAGTATTTGACCATATAAAGCTCAAATTTGACTATTCCCGGATGAATGCGGTAATGAAAGTCATTAAAGAGTTTGAACTGGAAACGGAAGATCAGCAATTTGACCAGGAATGCATCTTAACACTGAAAGTCTGGAAAAGGAACATGGAGCGTGTATCTGAAAAAATTGCCAGGATAGAGGGCTGTAAGCTGGATTTTCCGGAGTAAGTAGAAGTTTTTATTCTTTTTCAACAATGCCGGTTGACCAACAGACACAATATTATATTTGTATTAAATCATCCAATCATGAAAAATAAACACCTTGTTTCAATCACAGATTTTACCAGGGATGAGTATCTGAGAATCCTGGAGCTGGCAGCTGACTTTGAGCAAAATCCGAGGCAGGATATATTGAATGGATACGTGATCGCCACACTTTTTTTTGAGCCATCCACAAGGACACGGTTAAGTTTTGAAACAGCTATTAACGGGTTGCGTGGCAGGGTTATCGGATTTAGCGATTCGGGGGCAACCAGTGCTTCGAAAGGAGAGACCCTGCACGATACCATCAAAATGGTAAGCAATTATGCCGATCTGATCGTCATGCGGCACCCCATGGAAGGAAGTGCCCGGCTGGCCAGTGAGGTTTCCTCCGTACCCATAGTAAATGCAGGCGACGGGGCCAATCAGCATCCTTCCCAGACCCTGCTGGATATGTATTCCATTCTCAAAACGCAGGGTACACTTGAAGACCTGAAGATCTTCATGGTGGGTGACCTGAAGTACGGACGCACGGTACACTCCCTCCTCCAGGCCATGTCGGAGTTCAACACAACTTTCTATTTTATTTCACCGGATGAGTTGAAGTTGCCCTCTGCTTATAAGCTCCATCTGGATAAAATCGGCCTCAACTATTATGAAGGGAACGACCTTACGGAATTCCTGTCCGAAGCCGATATTGTTTATATGACACGTGTACAACAGGAGCGTTTTACCGATCCCATCGAATATGAAAGAGTAAAGAATGCTTATATCTTACATAAAGATATGCTGGAGGATACCAAGGAGTCTATGAAAGTGCTCCACCCCCTGCCACGGGTCAATGAGATCCACCCCGATGTGGATGACAGTCCCCATGCCTATTATTTCGACCAGGCCAGGAACGGTGTATTTGTCCGTATGGCCATACTCACATCCATTCTGGGAGTCAAATAAACACCTTCGAATCGACAAGTATTACAAGATGAAAGATAAACAACTATCAGTCAGCGCAATAAAAGAAGGGACGGTCATTGACCATATACCCGCCCCGGCTCTTTTTAAGGTGGTCTCAATCCTGAACCTGGAAGAGCTCGATACCATGATTACCATCGGCAACAGCCTGGGAAGTAAAAAACTGGGCAAGAAAGGTATTATCAAACTCTCCAATATATTCTTCAAAGACAACGAGATCAATAAGATTGCGCTTGTTGCGCCCAGTGCCAAACTCAACATCATTCGTGAGTATGAAGTGGTTGAGAAGCGTGTCGTTGAGATACCGGATGAAATCCATGATATTGTTAAATGTGTGAATCCCAAATGCATTACCAACAATGAGCAGGTAAGTACCCGCTTCGAGGTCGTCTCAAAATCAGACGTGAAGCTGAAGTGTCACTATTGCGAAAAAATAACCGACCAGGATAATATTGAGATTATCTAGCGGATACGATCGTATGCCTTAACCAGCAACTCATCCCTTCGGA
>JANTFK010000399.1 GCA_024763595.1 Bacteroidales bacterium
TCTAAAGGCCAAAATACTACCGTATTGTTTTTTCGTTCACCTGAGTCTTACATGAGCAGGCTCATGACGCCCCGTTAAACTCAAAAACCACCATGCCTGTGGCATGATGGCCTTTCCCTTTTTGTCGGGGTAGTAAGATTCGAACTTACGACCCCCTGCTCCCAAAGCAGGTGCGCTAACCGGACTGCGCTATACCCCGATTTCGAGGGGCAAAGGTAGTTATTTTTTACATCTCAGCAATCGCATATAATTTTTCAGGTAAAAATACTCTGTGAAGCTATTAAATCCATCTTCTTTCAGTATGGATTTCCAGTCGCGCGCAATGTAGTCAAATGCATAGGGGCACTCAATGGCTTTGAAGATGAAGCGGTGGTGAGGAGGCATGCTGTTCATCTCAAATTCGGCAAAATCCAGGATGTAAAAGGATCCTTCCTCTTTCAGGTGTGCCAGTGCATTGTGAATGACGACTTCACGAACCTCGTGGGGAAACCCGTGGAACACAAAACTGATCAGGATTTTGTCAAATTTCCGGTTCAGGTAGAAGGGTTGGTCAATCCTTTCTTCCATAAAGGAAACCCGTTCATCTTCTGCAAAGCGGTTCCGGAACTGACGGGCCATCTCATCGGAAATATCCATTCCCAGAATCTGCCCTTTGGAGTTCAAGAAAGCGGACATCAATTTACTGTTGTAACCGGTCCCGCATCCCATGTCCAGAATATGGTCATCCGGCCGGATATCCATGTTCCCGATCGCCTTTTTGATGGACCGGGGATAATGGCCCATGGAAGCCAGTGCCAGTATGCTGTCATAATGCTTTGACATAAAAGGTGTTAATTCAACACCTGATTCGGGGTATATTTTTTCTTTAGCGCTCATTGCTGTAATTTTTTTATCAGTTTTTCCCATGCCTGCCGGATGATCTGTGAAATCTCCAGCCGGTTATCGAACTCAATGATCGATTTACCCTTCACCATGGCTTCGACCATGCGCTCATCGAAAGGTATCTTACCCAGCAACGGGATATTTTTCTCTTTTAAAAAATCTTCAACTTTTCCTGTCATAGAAGGATTAATATCATGCTTATTGATGACGGCAGCCACTGGGATGGAAAAGGTTGCGATCAGTTCCAGGAGCCTTACAGCATCATGCAACCCGGAAACAGTGGGTTCAATGACCATCAAAACCTGGTCTGTACCGGTCAGTGAAGAGATGGCCGAGCAACCTATACCGGGAGGGCCGTCATTGATCAGGAATGATACTTCTTCCTCTTTGGCCAGCTCTTTGGCCTTTTTACGCACTTCCGTAACAAGTTTCCCGGAATTTTCCTCGCCGGGGCCCATGGTGGCATGAACCAGGGTGCCAAACCGGGTTCCGGAGACATACCAGTAATTGCGGTCGCTTCTTTCCGATGAGATGGCCTGTACGGGGCAGAGCCTTTCACAGAGCCGGCAACCTTCGCACTGGGACGGGTTGACCTCCGGGAAACCATTGTTGTTGGTATGGATGGCATCAAACCGGCACTGTTCCAAACATATGTTGCAAATGGTGCACTGCGATTCATCGATGGAGGCGATCCAGTTACCCAGGTAAATATGTTCTTCCCTGATCTCCGGATCAAAGATCAGGTGGAGGTCAGCTGCATCCACATCGTTGTCACAAAATACTGCCTCCGTTGCAATGGATGCAATGGCAGCCGTGATGGATGTCTTTCCTGTTCCCCCTTTCCCGCTGAGAATGGTTATTTCCTTCATCTGCCTGATCCCTTTGCCATGACTTTATCAATGATGACCCCGTATTCTCCTGCGATATTATCCGGTATATGCCTGAGCATTTCCCCTTTGGCATAGAGGGAAGCATAACTTCTCAGGAAGGGGATCTCACCCAGCAGTTCTATCTGGTTCTGGCTGAGAAATGCATACATCTTCCGATCACCCAGCCCGGCTTTGTTGATCACCACACCAAAGGGTTTGCCGATCTCCCGGAGCAATGCCACGGTAAGTTTAAGATCGTGTAATCCAAAAGGTGTGGGTTCGGTAACCAGGATAACATAGTCCGCATCGGCTACAGTCTCAACAACCGGACAACTGGTTCCTGGAGGTGCATCATAAATGATCACTTCCCGGTCATTCATCGCCTGTTGTTTGACTTTTTTGATCAACAGGGTTTGCATGGCTGAACCGATCTTCAACCTGGCCTCGGTCAGGATCCCCTTGTTTCCGGGGTCATAGTTCCTGATGGTACCGATCCCTTCCGGGTGTTCTGTAATGGCGCCATATTCACAGGCCATCAGACATGCTCCGCAGGAGTGGCAGAGGCTCGGATTGACCTCTGCAAAATGTGCCGGCGGGATGACAACGATGGCATTGAACTCACACCACTCGGCACATTTCCTGCAATAGGTGCATTTATTGTTATCAATGGAAGGGATCAGCTGGGTGGCTGTATGTTCCGGCCCCACCTGTTTACTTTCGAAGAAGAGATGGGCATTGGGTTCCTCCACATCACAATCGATAAGCTGAACCCTCCGGTTATGTTTTGTTGACAGTATATGAAACAGGTTGACTGCCACCGTCGTTTTCCCCGTACCACCCTTTCCGCTGGCAACTGCAATCTTCATTGATAACTGTCCGCTATGCTAATGATCACAGTAGTTGGCAGCCAGGGGGAGGTTGTCGTTCAGGAACCCTTCCGTCAGCTCCTTTGGAGATAATTTGGGAGCTCCCACAAATACATTGACACGATGCTGGTTGAATAGCTGTATGGCCCTGTTACCCATCCCGCCTGCAATGACATCGGTAACTCCTTTATCTGCCAGGAACCTTGGCAGCAATCCGGGTTCGTGGGTAGGAGCATCGATGATGGTCTCAGCTACGATCCTGTTATCTTCAGCCTCTAACAGTGCAAACTGGTTACAGTGGCCAAAATGCTCATCCAGCAATCCGTTGCTGGTTGGAACAGCAATAAATCTATTCATCATTTGGATTTTGTTATTCTTGATATGATCTCTTTCACGGTAATCCGGTCATCCTGAATGATCACCATCTGGATATTAAATTTTTCCAGCAAATCTTTGGCTTTTGGTCCAAAATCTCCTGAGACTACCTTGCTGACACCCAGTTCAACCATTTTTTCCGCGGCTTTGACACCTGCTCCGCCTGTTGCATCAGCCTGTTCATTCCTGTAAAATGTGCTCTTTTTCGTTTCCTCGTCCAGAACACAAAACCAGGCTGCCCTTCCAAACCTCAGGTCGAAGTTTGATTTGGCATTGTTGCCGGTGGATGTTATGACTGTTTTCATATCCGTTTAAATTTTTTGCTTATGATTAAAAAAAGTACATGTTTGTTTCATGTATCTCTGTTTTTGTTGTTTAATATAACGGTCAATTCATGGCAATCGATATTTTGCCCGAATGGCAGACGGGACACTCCTGTTGCCGGACCTGATCCGGCATGGTGAATCTGGCCTGACAGGCCTCGCACAGGTACCATTTCCCCTCCAGCCTGGCGTTCCCGTAAACCGACCGGATCTCCCTGGTCTCAACCAGCGCCCGGGCCAGCTTCTTCCTGGCTGTTGCATAGATCCTGGCAAAGGTGGGCCTGGAAATACCCATG
>JANTFK010000400.1 GCA_024763595.1 Bacteroidales bacterium
GGATCGTTACACCGGATCTGAACAGAATATCCAAAAGATACGTACTTTTAACGATTTATTCTATCAGGCTTGAAAAATGACATCTGACAAACCATCAAAAAGACTACTGTCACTGGATGCCCTCCGGGGTTTTGATATGCTCCTGATTTCAGGGGGAGGAACATTTATTGCATTGATGCACGGAAAAACCGATATGGGATGGCTCAACACCATTGCCCTGCAGATGGAGCATCCGGACTGGGGTGATCCCATTACATTTTTTGATTTCATTTTTCCCCTGTTTCTTTTTATTTCCGGTGTTTCCCTCTCCTTTTCAATAAACAGCAGGCTGGCCCGGGGGGTTAGCCGGCCTGCATTGTACAGGAAAGCGGCCATACGCATGGCACTGTTGATTGTGCTGGGAATTTTTTATAAAAATGTCCCGCTCAATATTTATGACCCGGCACATATCCGCTACTCCAGTGTACTGGGAAGAATAGGGCTGGCCACTTTTTTCACAACACTGCTCTATGTCAACTATTCCTGGCAACAGCGATTGCTGTGGGTTGCGGGTATTTTACTGAGCTTTTATGCTGCCATGTTTCTCATTCCCGTTCCGGGATATGGTGCAGGCGATCTTTCCATGGAGGGTAACCTGATGGGTTATATTGACAGGGCCATCATGCCGGGTCGCCTGATTAACGGGGTATATGATGAAAATGCACTGGCAACCTCTTTGCCTGCTTTTACGCTGACCATCCTGGGAGCATGGGCGGGTGATATCCTGCGGAACAGGCAAACCACACCCAATTATAAAGCCGGCTTGCTGGCCATGATCGGAGCCGGAAGCATTGGGTTGGGAATCCTGTGGGGCTTACATTTTCCCATTATTAAGAAATTGTGGTCAGGATCATTCATACTTGTTACAGGAGGGGCCTCCTTCATGGCCCTTTCCCTCTTTTACTGGCTCATTGATGTGAAGAAAATAACCGGGTGGGCATTCTTTTTTGAGGTAATCGGGCTGAATTCATTGCTGATTTACCTGGCTAACCGATACATAGATTTCAATTATACTTCTGCACGGATATTTTCAGGATTCTATACACCAGTTGCAGAGAAATGGCATGAGGTGATCGAAACCTTCGGAGCAATGATACTGGTATGGCTGTTCCTCTATTTCTTCTATAAAAAACGTATCTTCCTGAAAGTTTAGGGATCCAGGCAGACAGCATGAAACGAGCATGAGCTTTTTTAAACATAACCTTACAAATAAGTATGATTACTCATAAGCATAATAATTTAAATTGTGTTCGTGAGTTCGTAAGCTCGTAAGCCCGGTTAAAATAAGGTCATGCGAGAGCGGTAGCGGTTGCATCCGTTCTCAAACTTTCAAATAAAGTGAAGTGTAAGAGAATTTTAGACACATGAAAAAATCCCGGATACATGTTCCTATATCACGCCGCGGTTTTATTGGAAGATCGGCTGCGGCAGGCGGGTATTTGCTTATGCAGGGCATGGTTACCGGTGCAACGGTCACAGACATAGCAACCGGAACAGGTGGCTTTGGCGGGAATGCAGTAAATTCACCCCTCATCGTGGTAACGGAACCGCTCCCGGTGGATATTGATCCGCGCGCTGTGACCTGGCCCTACATTACTGAGATCCTCCATCATGCGGGGTTATTCTTTGAAATGATAACCCCTGCCCGACTCTCCACACTGGTTGATCGCCCGGATCCGGTTTTGATCCTGGCGGGTGACCTGCCCCTGTCCATTGAACAACAGGGTATCCTCTCCGGACTGGTTGAGAGGGGTGGCTCCCTGATCGGTATCGGAGGCACATCGGGAATGGAAAAGTTATTTGGAGTGGAAGCCCAACATCCCCTGGCCGAGGGATGGATAAACATTACCGCTGCAGATCATGCCATTACCCAGGGATTGCGCAGTTCATTGCATGTATTTGGCGGGAATGCCGTTACCCCAGCTACTGCCAGCTCACTGGCAACAGTGGATACGGGCAGACAGGGGCCACAAGGAAGTACCATTGTCGAGCATAGTTACGGGAAGGGCCATACCGTGTTGCTTGCACCTGACCTGATCTTTTCCATTGTCCATATTCAACAGGGTATACCCGTGCTGCAGGATGGCAAACCATCACCGGACGGGACCGCCCCCCTGAATGACGGGGAGCTGAAAGCCGAGGATGGCTGTGTGCTGGACTGGCAACGTGACCGGACCAGGATGCAGCCCGACGGAGAGCCTGCCTTTCTTGAACCCATCACTGATGAACTGCGGGAGATCATTGTACGGAGTATCCTTTACCTTGCCAGTCAACAACATATCGCCCTGCCTGTACTATGGTACTGGCCACGCGATCTGAAAGCAATCGGACATATTTCACACGATTCGGATGGTAATGAGCCTGCCAGGGCACCGGACATGCTGGATGTATTAAACAGCTGTCATATCAAATCAACCTGGTGCATACTTTATCCAGGTGGTTATCCGAAAGATTTTTACCGTACTCTCAAGCAACAGGGGTTTGAAATTGCATTGCATTACGACGCCAGAAGCGGCGGTGCACAAACTTCCTGGTCAAAGGATAATTTCATGCTGCAGTACAATTGGCTGAAAGCAGAGGCAGAAATGGATAAAATTGTTACCAACAAGAACCATTATACCCGGTGGGAAAACCGCCTGGATTGTTTTCGCTGGTGTGAGGAGGCAGGAATCCACGCAGACCAGACACGCGGCCCCAGCAAAAAAGGTACCATCGGATTTCCGCTTGGTGGATCCCATCCCTACTTCCCCATCGATGATGAGAGCGGGAACCCACACATGATGAAAGTACTCGAAACAAACCTGATTACACAGGACCTGGTGGTTGTCTGTCCGCCTGAATACGGCAGCCAGTTTGTCGATTCCGTATTGAGGCATCACGGAGTTGCCCATTTCCTGTTTCATCCGGCCCATATAAAAAAACCCCATGTGGCTGACGCGCTTCACAATCTTGTACAATATGGCCGGGATCAAGGGCTTGAATGGTGGACCAGTGAGGAGATCTATCGATGGGAGCTCTCCCGCCGGAACGCTAAGGTAAATTACGACTCTGCAAACAGCTTTACAATCCACACGGGGACCCCGCTTCATGAGGCAACGCTACTCTTTCTGAAACCACCGGATGAAATAGCAACCGAAACACCAGATGCATTAAATACAGCATCGAAATCGAATACAGCATCAAATACAGAGACACACCTCAGAACACAAACCGGATCACAAACCGGATCACCTGCAGGATCGCATGAAGGATCGCATGCAGGATCGCAAACCGGATCACAAACCGGATCGCATGCAATTCAGATGAACGGGCAGCCTGTATCTGCCAAAACAGAGAGAATATATGGATTTGAGTTTGATGTAGTGACCACGGACCTGGAAGGTGAGGTCACTTTTCAAGCAGTACCAACGTCAAAGATGATGGGTTTATTCAATTAACTAAAAGAGCTATTTGACACCTCCTAAAGTAACAGACTGTCATTGGTATCAAAAACGGAGTTTCCCAAACTGGAATTTCCCGAAAATTTTCCTGAATCTTGCGTGCACATTAGCTGAGTC
>JANTFK010000401.1 GCA_024763595.1 Bacteroidales bacterium
ATAGCCGCTTCAGCCAGATCGTAAAGATCCGTCAGTCAGGGAAGAAAATCATTCAGGATCGTACCATTTATGAAGATGCTTATATTTTTGCTCCCAACCTCCACAGCATGGGATTGATGAGCACCAGGGATTTTGAAAACTATTTTGCCCTGTTCAATCTGATGAGCTCGCTTATCCAGCCTCCCGACCTGCTGATCTACCTGCGGGCATCCATCCCCACACTGGTGGATCAGATCCAGCAGCGGGGAAGAAAGTATGAAAACAATATTCGCCTGGACTACCTGAAACATCTCAACGAACGCTATGAGGCATGGGTTGAGACCTACAGCCTGGGTAAGTTGTTGATCGTGGATGTAGACAACTATAATTTCAGGGACAAACCTGAAGATCTGAGCTCAGTTATGGACAATATCAACGCACAGATCCACGGGCTTTTCTGAGTGATCCGCGAACTTTCCTGAGTGTTTCGCGGGCTTATTTGAGCTCCTGCAAATCCTGCTACTCCCGGATCTTCTCTTCTTCGGGTATAAAGACCACATCTACGACATTGGCTTTACGATAAAACTTCTTCATCACTTTTTTCACATCCTTGATGGTAAGTTGTTTCACAATATTTTCGTAGTTGGCCGGATCTGCAAAGTTGATACCGTGAACATAATAATTATAGATCGTTCCCATAAAAAAGGCATTATGTTCCCTGTTTTCTTCGCGGTCTTTCAGAATGTTCTCCACTGTTTTGGAAAGGTCCTTTTCAGCAGGCCCTTTCCTGGCCAGTTGCTCCAGTTCGGCATAAACCAACTCTTTTAATTGCATGACTCTTTCAGGATCACTGTCATACATGATCTGCAAAGTGGCCTTTTCCACCGGCCAGTGACTCAGGGAAGTGCGAAGGCTGACCCCGTAGGTTCCTCCCTCTTCTTCTCTGATGGATTCATCATACCTCAGTTTAAGGATGCCTTCTATCACCCGCATTACCATTTGGTTATAAGGTGTATAGGCCATATTATGCTTTATAAGGATATTGACATTGGCTTTGGGTGTTTCCATGGCCACAGGTATGACCTTTTCCACTCTTCCTTCAGGTTCGTAAACATGACGGTCGATCCAGTTCTCCTCCCTGTTAATATCTCTGATGGATCCCAGATATTTTCGGGCCAGGAGTTTCACCTCATCCTCCTCCATATTGCCTACGATCACAAAAATAAAATCACTTGCATCCGCAAATCTTTCCCTGTAAACCTCTTCGGCCTTGTTGAAATCAATATCATGCAAATATGTCGTATCTATGATCCGTGAACGCGGATGATACCCGGTACTGATCAGCAACAATGAATCTCCCATGATCTTCTGGGGGTTTTTATTCATATTCTGAATAAATGCAAGATTCCTGGCAATGATGGCATTATGGGCCTCTTCATCAAACCTCGGTTCATTGAAATAGAGATAGATCAGCTGCATGAGGGCTTCCATATCCTTTGGGCTGGCTGTGCCGGACAGCCCTTCTGACAGGGTTCCCAGGTTCAACTGAAGTTTTACATTTTTACCCGCTAACATCTTTTCCAGTGCAGTTGCATTAAAATCTCCCACTCCGTAATAATTGACCAGGTATGTCAGCATACTGGTTGTAGGTACATATTCATCTTCATAAAGGGAACTGCCACCCGGGCTGTATCCCCTGATCTGTACCTGGTCCTTTTCAAAATCGGCATGTCTGAAGATTACCCTGGCCCCGTTTTCAAGTGTCCATTCCACTGCGTCAAACTGCTCCAGTTTCTTTATCCCGGTTATCCCGGCCGCGTCTATCTCCCCGCTCACCAGGGATTCGGCAAGCACTTCATCTTCGTAAGGTTTCACGTTTGCCTGTGCAACCTGTTCAAAAATGGTAAAGCACGCTTCCCGGGAAAGATGCTCAAACTTTTCTTCTTCGGGCCCTTCAATGATCAATACCCGGTTCTTGTCTGTAATCCATTGTGCCAGCCGCTCTTTAAAATCAGAGAGCGTAATGGTAGGCAACAGGGCCTGTACCAGGCCGTATTCTTCTTCTACAGATAAATAAGCTTCTTCTTCCAGAAAATGGCGCTGATATTGTTTTATATAAGTCTCATTGCTGACCTTATCCCTTTGTTTATAATAGTTTTCCCACCGGGAAAGCTGACTGGCACGGGCCCTGTCCAGTTCTCCCTGTGTAAAACCATATCTTTTCACCCGTTCCAGCTCTGTCAGTATGGCACTCAATCCCAACGCCTCTTCATGGGGCTTGGGCGTGACCGAGACACCGAATGTCTCATATCCCCTCACAAAATCTCCATAATAGATCCCGCCGGAAACAAAGGGGGGATCCCCTTTCTGAAGCAGCTCACTGATACGCATATCCATCATATTGTTGAACAGCGACTCAATATAATCCTCTCTCAGGTCCAGCAGGTTTGTGGGACCCGTATCGGGCTTCCTGTGCCTGATGTATAAGGAGATCTCTGTCTGAGTCGCTTCTTTATCGGTAACCACCCTGAACACTGTCTCCTCCTGATCGGGTACCTCAAAGAATGGCCGTTCAGGAGCATCTGTTACCGGTGGAATGTTAGCAAATAATGCTTTTACTTTTGCTTCCATTTCACTGGCATCAAAATCGCCCACAATGGCAATGGCCTGCAGATCGGTCCTGTACCATTTGTGGTAGAAATCCCTGATGGTGTTATATTCAAAATGCTGGATCACATCCAGATCACCGATAATGGTGCGTTCAGCATACTTTGAATTGGGTAACAGGTATGGCAGGGAGGCAATGAACATCCTGAACGATGCATCCCTTCTGGTCCTCCACTCTTCAGTAATAACACCCCGCTCTGCATCAATCTCTTCTTCCGTAAGCAACAGATAGTTGGACCAGTCATGCAGGATCAGCAGGCTGGTGTCAATGATGCCCGGTTTCGTAATGGGTACATCCGAAAGGTTATATACCGTTTCATTAAAACTGGTATATGCATTGATGTTCTCACCAAAAGCCACTCCATGCCGCTCCAGAAAATCAATAATCCCTTTCCCTGAGAAATGTTCCGTACCGTTAAAAGCCATATGTTCCAGAAAGTGGGCCAGACCATTCTGGTTATCCTCCTCCAACAGGGACCCCACGTTCTGAATAACATAAAAGGAGGCGCGTTCCCTGGGCTCCTGGTTGGATTTAATATAATAGGTCATACCGTTTCCCAGCACACCGTAATGAACCGTTGAATCGTTCGTAAGCGGTTGCAAGGGGCCCATCTGTGCACAGGTTAAAAGATCGGCTGCCACCAGTAAAACCAAAGTCAGGAATATATGAGTTCGTTTCATGTGTTTAAAATTTTCAATTACACTTCATTTTATTTGAAAATTTGAGAACGGATGCAACCGCTACCGCTCTCGCATGACCTTATTTTAATCATGCTTATTTGTGAGGTTATGATTAAAAAAGCTCATGCTCGTTTCATGTGTTTAAAATATTTTCACATCCTTATAATTAACTCAAGTTGCTATTTAAAATAATGTTCTCGAAATCGCATAACCAAAAATGAATATGACCACTTTCAAAAGGAATCCAAACTCTGTGACAGCAT
>JANTFK010000402.1 GCA_024763595.1 Bacteroidales bacterium
GTTGATAATGCCTATATAACCGGAATACACGATGCCCTTAAGCGCTTTTTTACAGAAGTAAAAATTGTTACGATGCCTGTATTACCCAACGATAAAACCGGAAAATTCCGTTATATTATCTCGGATTGTGTGGAATGATGAAAATAGTCCATTTCAAAATAAAGGAATCAACTTTTATCCTCAGGGACCAGGAAATACTGGAACGGAATTTTCAGACTCACAACTACCGGATCCGCAATGACACTCCTGTGGTATATTTTTTCTCATTGATCAAACTGGTGCTGTTCTTTTTAATCAGGGGCTGGAGATATGATGCTTATTTTATCCGGTTTGCTGATTGGCATACCGCTATTATCGCTCTTTTCGGGAAACTTTATGGTAAGAAGCTGTTTGTGGTTATAGGCGGATTTGATGTGGCAGCCATCAAGATATTTAATTACGGTGCACACCTGAACAGGAGCCGGGGCTGTTTTATCAGGTATACCCTTGCCCATGCCACCTGCCTGCTTCCCAATTCTGAGAGCATGGTCTACTATGAGAACCGCTTTATAACGGGTGCTGTTTTTTACGGCGGGATCAAATATTTTGCTCCGGATACCCGGGCGAAGATTGTAGTGGTCCATAATGGATTTGATCCGGACAGGTACCATTGCAGGCCCGGTACAGAAAAGCGAAACCTGGCCATTACAGTGGCGGTGGTGAATCAGGAGCGGACCTATTATATGAAAGGCATCGATAAGTTTGTGGAGAGTGCCCGGCAACTTCCCGGGTATCGCTTTATGCTGGTGGGTATCTCCGGAACGCTTTTGAAACAGATGGAACCTGAACTTCCGGAAAACCTGGTATGGGTACCTTATGCCGACCCGGATCAGCTTATTGGGTTTTATGCTGAGTCAAAAGTATTTTGTCTTTTCAGCCTGTCGGAAGGTATGCCCAATGCATTGTGCGAGGCAATGTTGTGCGAATGTATCCCTGTGGGAACCAGTGTAACTTCCATCCCGGAGATCATTGGAGACACCGGGTTTATCATTGATGAACAACATATGGATTATGCGCAACAAATCAGGCTGGCCATGCAGGCTGACCCTCAGATGGGTGTACAGGCCAGAAATAGAATTGTGACCAGGTACAGCATTGACCGGCGTGAAAAAGCGCTGGTTTCAGTACTTTCCGGTCCTTAGCATCCTCCCTGAGCCCGCTTCTTCTTGGGACGGGGAGCAATTTTAGGCAGTTCGGGCGCCGGCTGACTGCTGGAGTTCTCTACCATACCACCATCACCCAGGGCCTGACCGGCACCTTTACGGAAGTTGTACCTGGCGATCTCTTCATTGGGACTTGTTGATGCCGGGGCCTTGGGATTCATGATGGTCTCTACCCAGTAATTGAGCCCCCCCTGCAATACATAGTTATTTTCGTATCCAAGCTGTCTGGTAAGCATCCATGCCTCATTGGCGCTCACCGTTCCGTTTGAATAGAACACATTGTAACGAAGATCCTGGTGCAGATAATCCTTCCATTGCTCATCCAGCAGGGAGGATAATGGGATGTTCAGGGCACCGGGCAGATGGAATTCTTCATATGCGTCCTCGCTTCTGACATCGATCAGTAGCAGGGATGGATCTTTGTTGATGATCATATCGGCTACTTCATCGGGAGAGAAATATTGCATCCCACTGTTTACATACTCCAAAAGGTCTTCCGGTGAGAGTTTATAGGGATGGGTGGTATTTGCCGGCACAGCTGCCAGGATCAGTCCCAGGGGAACAATAAACAATGCTAAATATAACCTTGGTTTCATCTTGTTGCGTATTTTTTATTTTTCAATATTTCAAACATTAAACAGGTAATTCCGGGAAAAGTTCGGAATGGTTCAATACTCTTCGCGCGCGAACTTCTTCTCTGCCCATTCACCGACCCAGAACATGCCTATTGCTGCCAGGATCACACCCAGTGCCACAACGCCGTCTTTCAACCCGAGAGCCTGGCCAAGGGTGGGTGTACCTAAGAATTTTGCTTTATAGAAATCTTCCAGCAGGGGATAGGCCTCTGTAAAAATAAGGATACCGATGACCATCCCTCCAATAAAAAAGAGTGCATCGATCTTCCCGATAGAGGCGGCACAAACACTGGTTCCCGGACAGAATCCACCGGTAATGAATCCGGCACCCATAATGATACCCCCAGCGATGACAGACCAAAGATATGTCGGGTTAATATATACCAGGTCGAGATCAATCCAGTCAAAAAGACTCAGAAACAGCAACCCTGTCATGGCCACTATGGCTGCTGTAAAAAACACTTTCAGGACAACGGTGTCATAGCCATAAAATACGCCTGCCAGTTTCCGGCTCGAAGAAAAGCCGCTGCTTTCAAGGATGAAACCAAAACCAATACCGATGAGAAAGGCAAAAAAGAAATTTGTGTTCTGTGAGATTATTTCATTAACTACTAAAGGTCCCATGATTACGAATTATATGTATTAGATCCAGTTTTTCCTGAAAAAATAGGCAAGAGCATATGCCGTCCCAAAGATGAAAGCCATGGAGATAAACCCTCCCAGTGACATGACTCCCATACCGCTGAGTGCCGATCCACTGGTACATCCTCTTCCCAGCTGCGACCCAAAGCCAAACAGAATGCCGCCGATCACTGCAAAAATGATCCTCCTTTTGGATGTAATTTTTGGAGAGTGCTCCACTTTAAACTTCAGGCGATTGAAGATGGCTCCGGAGAGAAAGGCTCCCACAACAACACCCATCATCTGGAAGACAAGCCAGGCTTTCAGGGGTCCTCCGGGATGGGATTCATGATACGTTTTGTAAAAAAGTGCATGTTCGGTATGCCTGGGAGCAACGGTATCCACTGCCGATACAATCACACTTTTGAAAGCTCCGCTGGCGCCCAGTCCCCTGCCGGACACGAAATTGGCTGCTATTAGGACCAGTCCCAGCAATACCCCGCCAAGATAGGGATTGATATACCTGGTCTTTGGGGTTGATTCATTGGATTTATTCATCTTATATCTGTTTATTGTTATTGTTGTAATCTAACCAACTGCTTTTTGTCTCAGTATAACCACCTGCTTTCCTGTCCGGCATAGGCAATCAGAAACCTGAGCATCAGACTGCCGAAAAGGACAAGGGTGGCAGGGACTACCACGGGAATTTTGAATTTCTTCAGTTCAAGCACTTCCAGGAACACAGGGATGATCATGCCTATGATGACCACGTATATCCAGAAAGGGGCTGTCCAGGGGCCTCCCAGGAAAAGCTCAGCGGCATTGATCTGAACCTGTGTGCTGGCCAGGAAACCCATAAACATATGCACGATCAGGAACAGCTCAATAACGATAATGCCTATATCGATTTTGGCAAACATGGTCCTTTCCCGGTGGTCTTTGGACATAAGCATAATTGTCGCAGCTCCCGCAGAAAGACCGGATGCCAGAAAGAGTGGTCCCAGGATCGAGGTGTTCCATAACGGCCTTGCATTGAAGGCCGAAAAAAGTATACCGGTATAAACCCCCAGAATAATGGAGGAAATGGCCAGGATCCATGCGATGACCAG
>JANTFK010000403.1 GCA_024763595.1 Bacteroidales bacterium
CGCTCCTTTTCCCGTTAACTTCATTTATCCCATCATCGTTTGCAGTACCCATGCGTTCAGTTCAGTTTCAGATTGCTCTTTTTCTCCAGGTACCACCTCTCCAGAGGTGCCATATCACACAAGTCGGATTCACCCAGGTATTTTTTATAAATACCCGTATTGCCCCAGGAGATCCCGGGATCAAAATATCTCTTTTCCCTGGTATGGTGGCCTGGATCCACACCCAAAAACTTTTCTACCGTTGCTTTATATTGATCAGACATATTGACCAGACCCTCGAAATCGATAATCAGCAACTGATCACGGGGCAACGATCCCTCCAGGTAGTCTAGCCACTCATTCCTTGCCTTCATTGCATCCACATTGAACCGGATCATTCCTTTACGCTCAGTCCCGTAGATCGAAGCAAGGTTATCAACGGTGTAGGTCATGACAGGTGTACGGAAGGGATCTGTATGGACCCCCCTGCGTATCATATCGGCCAGCTGGTCCTTCGGTTCCCTGATCACATGTATAAGTTTGAACGGTTTAAAAACTTCTGTCCAGGCCAGGTTACGGGGTCCCGTTAACAGCGGCTGGTCAAACAGGGCCATCTCCTTTTCCCGGGTCCAGATACCGGCTACCTGCTGCACCCATTTCCGGGCTAAATATCTTTTCTCTTCAAAGGGAATATCAGCCATTAAACTTTTATTCAGCTTATCCAGCAGGTATAGCTGGTTCAGGCGTATAGTCCGCATCTTCTGCTTCGTATATCGCAGAGAGAGTATTCGCCGGGCCTTGTGGATAATTCCCTCCCGGGCACCTTTCTCATGTGGGAAATTCATCAACCTGTCCAGGTAAAAGAGCAGGCGGTAATTCAACCTGTCGTCCCAAACCCTGCCGGGTACGAGCCCGTAAAAGAGCCGCCAACCGGTCTTTGCCTCCCTGACCGCTTCGGCGATCCTGTTGGGATGGTCAAGAGCGGATTGACGATTTAGTTGATCGGCCACCAGGCCCGGAACCCTGAAGTCATCAAACTCCCCCGGTACACAATAAATATTGTCATATTCCCGGAGAAGATCATGGAGCGCACTCGACCCGGAGGAGAGTGAGCCCATAACCAGAATATTCATCTTTTCCCTGGCCTGCATCGCTTTAAACCATCATCCAACATACCGGTTAAGGCAATCCGTAATCATTTCTGTTTCCACATCTTTCAATACCTGGCTCATGGGCAGGCTAAGCACTTCCCGGTGTATGGTTTCCGTTACGGGAAGAGTACGTCCGCTCCACTCTGCATACGCCTCCTGCCTGTGGGGTGGTACCGGATAATGAATACCTGTTTCTATTCCGTTGTCGATCAAATAGTTTTGTAAGTCATCGCGGTGTGGCGAACGGATTACAAAGAGGTGCCATACATGTCCGGTGCCCGGGTCCTGCGGTAATATAATACCGGGATGCTGAATGTGTTTTATATAATACCGGGCTATCTCCTGCCTGCGCCGGTTATCATAATCCAGCCGGGGCAGCTTAACACGCAGCATTGCGGCCTGAATCTCATCCAGGCGGGAGTTCACTCCTTTATACTGATTGTAATACCGCACCTGAGACCCATAGTTGGCAAGGGAACGAATCACCCCGGCAAGCCTGTGGTCATCCGTGGTTATGGCGCCCCCGTCTCCAAGGGCCCCCATGTTCTTGCCGGGATAAAAACTGTGTCCGGCAGCATCACCCAGGGAACCGGTCCTCCTCAGAACAGGAGGTTGTTTGCCAGGAAGCGCCATTGCTCCAGCTGCCTGGGCATTATCCTCCACGATCTTCAGTCCGTATTTATCTGCCAGTTGAGTCAGCTGTTCGGACCAGCAAACCCTGCCATACAGATGGACAGGGAGAACGGCCCTGGTCCGGTCGGTAATATGCTGCTCAACCAGTGAAATATCAAGATTATAGGTATGGATATCCGGCTCAACAGGAACCGGAACCAAATCGTTCCAGGAAATGGCCAGCATGGAAGCAATGAAAGTATTGGCAGGAACAATGACCTCATCCCCGGTTTTCATTTCCCCCAGTTCCAGGTATGCACGGAATATGAGCTTCAGGGCATCCAGTCCGCTGGCTACCCCGATACAATGCTCTGTACCGGTAAACGCTGCATACTCCTCTTCAAAAGCCCTGACCTCGGTTCCAAGCACGTACCAACCCGAGTCCAGGACCTTTTTAACAGCAGCCGACAATGCCGGTTCAAAACTGTCGTTCAGCTTTTTCAGGTCCAGAAATCTGATCATAAAAAAAAGTTTAACCCGTATGCCGGGATATCTCCTCCCGGATACCTTTCAGTGACAGGAAATCCTGATAATCCCTTATATAGTCGTCCGGGTCATATTTTGTAGAGACGATATTAAGAGATGTGGCACCCGAGGAGAAATTTATTACTTCCAACCAGATTCCGGGCAGGATATGCAGCCCGAAACGGGGATTATTCAGGAATACAATTCTTTTTCTGAATCCATCATCCAGTACCACATCAAATGACCCTCCCACCGCAATCATCAAATGGTGCATCTCACGATGCGCATGAGCCCCCCTGTCCGCTCCGCCGGGCACATCAAAAAGATAATATACACGCTTCACGGGAAACGGAAGCTCCTTCTCCTCAACAAAAGTCAGGTTACCGGCCCTGTTATGAATCTTTCTCAATTCATAGACCGAACAGTTGAAAACCGATGTTGTTGAGCCAATCATGTCACAGAACCTAAGAACGCGTCAAAATCCCGGATATACTCCTCCTCCCGGTACTCGCCGGAAGCAAGAATAATAGCCAGAGAATTTGTGGAAAAATTCTCGATTCTCCGCCAGGTTAATCTGGGTATGTAAAGACCGTAATAAGAACGGCTCAAAGCGTATTTTACCTCCTTTATCCCATCATGCAGGATCACGTCAAAACTTCCGGAAAGGGCTACAATAAACTCTTCGGTATGCCTGAAAGCATGGCTCCCCCTGATCTCCCCGCCCGGGACATCATAAATCCAGTAAATACGCTTTATCTGAAAGGGAATGTGAGTCTCCTCCTCAATCACGGAAAGGTTTCCCCGCTCATCCAGGATTTTCGGAAGTTCAATTTGCCTGATATTTGTAAATGTATCCATACTAGTAATTGTAAGTATACCTGTATGAACTACTTTTCATCTTAATATCATTGATCAGAAGACTGAGACCCTTTACCCCTATGGTCTCCACCTCGGTCAGTGTTGCAATCAGGTGACTCTTTTGTGTTTTTGCATGCCTCACCACAATCAGGGTAACATCTGCCAGTGAAGCCACTGTATAGTTATCCGAGATGGTCCCGATAGGCGGACTGTCTATAATAATGTAATCGAACTGCTCTTTTAATTTTTCCACCAGTTCCTGGGTTTTATCGGAGTTGGCCAACTCGGCAGGATTGGGGGGAATGGCACCCGAAGGGATCAGGTAGAAATTTGGATATTCCGTTTCATAAATAATGTCATCCAGGTTGCTTCTGCCTATCAGGTAAGCTGACAATCCTTCCGCACTGTTCATTCCAAAAATAGCAGACAGGGAAGGA
>JANTFK010000404.1 GCA_024763595.1 Bacteroidales bacterium
GCAATCCGCTTAATCCCCGTCCTCCCCGCCCCTTAAAAACAGGTGCTCCTAAATTCCTGCCTTACTATCCGGATTAAATCCCGCTCGCACATTAATTCCGTTGAGTTTCGCTGCGCCACGGTTCCCCGGTGCTTGCTCCGGGGAGCTTCAATTACCACTCTACCCGGTTATAGTTTTCCCCGTATTTCTCTATGAGGTACCTGTAGTGCGAATTGTCCGGAGGTGTACCCCGCTCCAGTGAAGCCGGAAAGGTTCCCTTGCTTTTGCTGTACTTATCCATCATCCCGCTCATTTCAGCAACCTTTTCAGGCTTATCACTGTAAAGATTAATGCGCTCCCCCGGATCATTTTTCAGGTTAAACAGCAGTGTATCATGGGGTAACACAGCTTTCATTCCATTGGACCCGTGATAACCCCTGAAAGGAAGTTTCAATTTCCAGTCACCGTTCCGGTATCCCCTGAGTTCTTCCCCGAAATAATAGAGAAATTCCTTTCCCTGCCGGGTTCCCGTCCCTTTCAGCACCGGCAGGATACTCTCGCCGTCATAATCCCTGTCGCCCGGCAGTGTTGCTCCCGAGATCTCAGCAAAAGTGGGAAACCAGTCCATCATCAGTGCCATATCATTATACACAGATCCGGCCTCTATTACACCCGGCCACATGGCGAGGGTGGGAACCCGCTGTCCCCCTTCAAAGGTATACTGTTTCCCTTCCCGCAAAATCCCGGCCGTACCCCCCAGTTCATGCATCGCCAGCCAGGAACCGTTATCACTGGAGAATACCACCAGGGTCTGATCCAGTATCCCCTGTTCTTCCAGTTTTTTCAGAACCTCTCCCACACTCCAGTCAAGCTCTTCGATCACATCCGTATAAAGGCCCTTTCCGGATCGGCCGTCAAACTCAGGAGAAGCATAAATGGGAACATGCGGCATGGAGTGTGCCAGGTAGAGATAAAACGGGCCATTCGCATGCCGTTCAATAAAATCACACGCCTTTTCTGTATAGGTCCGCGTTGTAAAATGCTGATCCACGTGAAAATCAACTACTTTGTTCCCTTCCATATAGACCACACTGCGCATATCGTTGCTGTAGGGAATACCGAAGTATTCATCAAATCCCCTTTGGAGGGGCAGGAATTCATGCCTGTGACCCAGGTGCCACTTCCCCACCACACCCGTGGCATAACCCTGCGACTTTAAAAGGTCCGCCGTAGTGATCTCCTCCACAGGCATTCCTGTAAATGAACGGGAAAAGAAAACCCCGTTAATCCCCATACGCTGCGGGATCCTGCCCGTAAGCAACGCTGCACGCGAAGGTGAACATACCGGGGAGGCTGAATAGAATTCCGCAAACTTCATCCCCTCCGCAGCCATGCGGTCAATGTTCGGGGTACGTATTTCACTGTTTCCAAAGCAGGCCAGGTCGCCATACCCCAGGTCGTCACAATAGATCACTACAATATTGGGCCGTGACCCGTTGCCGGTAGCCGGTTGGGACCGGTGGCACAGGGTGGTCATCACGGCCACTACCATTAAAAAAGATAAATGTATCATGTTCTTCATAATCATAACTTTTGGTCCGTTAAGGCTCAAGTTAATAATTCACTTTATAAATTGTGCACCTTCAGACGGGAACTTGTAATTTTACAATCATGGAACCATCCGGTCAGGCCCACATCCGTTCACTGATTGCACAGGGAGAGCACCAGGAGCTGGATTTCAAATTCGAGATCAGCGATGCCAGGAAGATCGCCCGGACACTGTCGGCTTTTTCCAATACCGATGGAGGACGGTTGCTGATCGGGGTAAAGGATAACGGCCGTATCAGCGGAATACGATCGGATGAGGAGTTTTATATGGTCGGGTCGGCTGCATCGCTATATTGTAAACCGGAGGTACGGTTCGAAAGCCGGAGCCATACCATCGAGGGAAAAAGTGTGCTTGAGATCTACATCCCGCCAGTTAAAAAAAACCTGTCTATGCCAGGGATGAAACGAATCACTGGCTGGCCTATATCCGTGTGGGGGATCAGAATGCCCTGGCAGGTATCATCCAGCTGCAGATCTGGAAAGAGGCGGGGAAAGCACGCGGAAAGCTCCTTGAATTCACCCGAAGGGAAGAACTCCTGCTGGGATACCTGGGAAAACAACCCGGGACCTCTCTCGCCAGAATCCAGCGTGATACCGGTTTTCGAAGAAAAGAGCTGATCACACTGATGACCAAGCTGGTTCTTTTCGATGTGGTGGAGATGAAGTTTTCAGAAGGGGTGAACATATTTCAGCTGAAAGAGACACCGGGCGAATCTCAGTAAAAACGCCGGGCTAATCAATGGTGTGAAACAAAGTGCATCAATGAGTCAAAAATGGCCTTGCCGTCTGTATTCCTTTCCGTGGAAAAAGCAGCACGCTCAGGCTGGGGGATCAACCCGAATACATTTTTTCGCTCATTGCACACCCCGGCAATATTATCAACAGCCCCTGTATAGTTGATCTCCTCTGATATGCGTGCATCCTGGTCACAATAGCGGAAGAGAATCTGCTCCCTGAGCCTCATCGTAACAAGTACCTCCTCCTTTGCAGTATACCTGCCATACCCTGTAGCAATGGGAACACGGTACGCTTTATCTCCGGAAAGTTGATGGGTAAGAGCCGTATTATCGTTATCGGGTTTGATAAAGGTATTCCTGCAGATAAAGCGTTGCGTCTCATTCATCCGCAGTTTGCCAGGCACAAGGTCTGTTTCACATAACAACCTGAATCCGTTCCCGATACCAATAAGGATCTTACCCAAGTCAGCAAAATCGATCATGGCATCGATCACCGGTGAATCCCTGATAAATTTGGATGATTTGGATGAACCTTTGCATGGGAATCCTCCCGGGATGAACAAAACATCAATCCCGTTAAGATCTGTTTCCCGGTTCCAAATGGTCTTTGCTTCGATACCGTAAATCTCCTTCAACACACGTGAAAGCTCTTTATCACCATGGGCACCTGGAAATATTAGAATACCGAAGGTCATTGCATTTGACTTATGTGTATTTCAAAGATAGGCACAAAAGGATTTTCTACAAATTTGAAGATAACTATTATTTCGTTAGATTTACTATATGGAGGTCCCGGGAAAGGATATACAACGATTTCAACGAACCATACTTAACCATTCCCGGTACGACTTTACCCAATATTCCCATACCTCACTCCGTCGTCGACTGAACCGGATCCTGCTGGAGCTGGACATGTCCATTGATGAGGCCATCGAAAAGTTGGAAAATGACCCTGTATTCCTGAAGAAAGTAGTCCGCAAAATCACGGTGCATACTACCGAATTGTTCAGGGACCCGGCAGTGTGGGAAAAGATCAAATCCGATCTGCTCCCTGACATGAAAAACCGTTCTTCCATCTCGATCTGGCACCCTGGCTGTTCCACAGGACAGGAGGTCTATTCCATGATGATGATCCTGGATGATCTCGAAATGCTTGACAGAACGGATATTTATGGTAGTGACATCAGCCCCGATGTACTGGACCTTGCCCGTCAGGGCAGCTATAAA
>JANTFK010000405.1 GCA_024763595.1 Bacteroidales bacterium
CCGGACGGCATATCATTGATGGCTCCGATGGCCAGGATATTCTTGGCCGAAGCCACAGGATCTATGGTATTAAATCCATCATTTCCACCATCTTTTGGCCTGACCCTAGTTGACACAACCCAGTCACCATCCTCCCAGACATAGTGTTCCGTACCGGGTGGTGGTCCTTCCCCCCTGTCATTTCCTGCCGATTTAACAATCAGATAATAGGGGTTCTCATATGCTATCCTGTCATTTTCATAGGTCTCCGGGTGATAAAATCCAAAAAGATAATCCTCCGTTTCACTGACCAGCAGATCGCCATACCACTCCCACCGCTCTTCATCCAAATTATAATCCCAACCCAACACAAATCCGTACGAGTGGTTCGACAGGAGCAGACCCTCCGAAGCCGCTGTTTCCATCTCGGGCAGGTCCAGGTCCCAGTCATATCCTTCTATCACTGCCTTACCGGCCATCCCCCGCGCCGCGGCATCCAACCCTGCTGCACCGATGGTACCGCTTACATGGGTGGCATGCCCTGACACCTCCTCGGTATCATCCATTACCCTTGCCCGGTCACCGAATTCCACGTGGGTGGTGCGCATCACACCCGCATCCCAGACCCCTACGACCATCCCATCCCCCTCCAGGTCAAACCCCTGGCCTGCCTCCTTGCGCACCTTGTCTGTGGAGACTGTTTTTGCAGCTATGCTGTTAAAGGTGGTAACATATTCAGGCTTACGGTTGGGGTTCAGGCGCCGGATCTCCACGATCCTGCCGTCGGAATATTTCCGTTTGCCCGGCCATCCCATACTGTCAAGCAGTGTGGAAGCAGCTGATTTTTTCATATCCGGCGGCAGAGAGCGGATCGCCGATCGCCTCAGTTCCAGCACCTCCTTCTTCCGAAGCTGCTCCTGTGCCCGCAGGGGAGTAACCAGAAGGGTCAGTATCCATAAAAAAATCAGTCGCCTCATATCCCGATAGAACCTTTTACGCTACCCCAAAATGTATGCCAATTTTCCTGTGAACCTGTTTCACGATACGGTCCTTCATACGGGCCGACCTGCCGGCCAGATCCGCTCCCTCATGCAAGATCTTGATGACTGCTGGGTGCTTCCCGACATCAGAAGCATTGATATTTACATTGAGCCAAGCCCCTTCAATTCCTGCATGGAGCGCCAGTGCCCCCACAGCTGCATCTGTAATGCTGTTCGGGTTTCCAACGGAGACCATGGCCTCCGCTACTGCATAACCCTGATAAGCTGTGCGCATCACTTCAAAAGGTATTTCAATGGCCCGGATGGTTGCCTTTTCGATAGCTGCATCACGCGCCTTCATCTCATCAACCGTTTGTTTCGGAAGTCCGAATGCTGCCAGGATCAAATTGAAGGCCCGGGTATCTTCATCCACCAGCTGGAGCAATTTTTCCTGAACGGCTTTCCCTTTTTCTGCCCACCCTGAAAACTCCTCCCAGCGGTCATCCCACCCCCTTTTATGGGATGATAAATTGGCCACCATTGTGGCCAGCGCAGCTCCCATTGCTCCCATATATGCACTGACCGATCCTCCACCGGGAGCCGGGGATTCGGAAGCGGTCACTTCCATAAATCTTTCCAGTGAAAGATTTGCAAGTGCTTTACCCCTGCCCTCTCGCAGTTTATATTCAATAATCCGCTCCTCCGGTTTAAATGGCCCCAGTTCATCCAGTCCCATGGATTTTACAGCGATCCTGATCAGCTCCCTGTCCGGTACGCCCGTGGAGCGTTTCTGTTTTCTCAGAAAATAGCGGCCCGCATCCAGCATGGCTCCCAGGGGTACGAGTCCCACCAGTTCGGAACCCGTAACCCGGATGCCCCTGGCTTCCGCTTTCCTGCATACTTCGTCAAAAGCGATATGAACGGGAGTAACGGAGATGTTGATCAGGTTCATGGATATCTGGGCAACTCCATACTCCTCAATGAACCATCCAATGGCTTTTACAGCCTTCAGTGTACCGGGGATCATGACCGGTTTTCCCGTTTCATCCTTTACAATCTTCCCGGTCAGCGGGTTTCCTTCCCGCTTGACCCTTCCGCGTTCACGTACATCAAAAGCAATGGCATTGGCCCTGCGTGTGGAAGTGGTATTCAGGTTGATATTACAGGCCACCAGGAAATTCCTGGCACCAACAGCAACAGCCCCGGTTCCGGGCACAAATACAGCCGGCCCGAAGTCCGGTTTCCAGTGTGGATCGGCAAGCTTTACCTTCAATCCTTCATACTCTCCCGAACGGACAGTGGCAAGATTCTGCCTTTCAGTAGTATAGGCAGCCTGTTCATAACAGTAAACCGGGATCCTGACCTCCTCTCCGATCCTTTCAGCCAGCTTCCGGGCGTAAACCACCGTCTCCTCCATTGTTATCCCGGCGACGGGTACCAGCGGACATACATCCATGGCACCAAACCTGGGATGTTCACCTGTGTGTTTAAGCATATCGATGATCCCGGCAGCTTTTTTAACAGCCAGCAACGCCGCTTCAACAACCATTTCCGGTTCCCCCACAAAGGTGACCACTGTACGATTTGTGGCCTTGCCCGGATCCACATCCAGCAATTTCACCCCTTCAACAGACTCAATTTGATCCGTTATCTGCTTTATGACTGTCATATCCCGTCCCTCGCTGAAATTGGGAACGCATTCGATTATCCTCTCCATATACAATTATTGAATTTGACCATTCAGGATCACCCGCCAGATCTGGCTGGATCCATATGAATATGGCATAAAACCAAAGCCAGGCATCGGTTGGGTAATGATCAGATTAGCAATTTTTCCGGGTGTGATGGTTCCATGTGTTTCCTCAAGCCCCATGGCATAGGCACCGTTCCATGTAGCTGCATTGAGCACTTCGTAAGGAAGCATTTTCAATTGCATGAGACCCAGCGACAGGATCAGTTCCATATTGCCCGAGGGAGCAGATCCCGGATTATAGTCAGATGCCAGTGCCACCGGCAATCCGGCATCAATCATACTGCGGGCATTGGCATAATTGAGTCCCAGAAAGAGGGATGCACCGGGCAGGAGGGTGGGCATGGTCGCCCCGTTGCGCAGTACCGACAATTCAGCCTCCCCCACGAACTCCAGGTGATCCACAGAGCGTGCAGCGTATTTCACTCCTGTCTGAATACCGCCGGAAAAGTCCAGTTCATTGGCATGAATCTTGGGTACGAGCCCGTATTTTGCAGCAGCATCCAGGATACGGCTGGTCTGTTCCACTGTAAAAAAGCCCCGGTCGCAGAACACATCGATGAAATCGGCCAGATCTTCAGCTGCCACGGCCGGGATCATCTCTTCAATCACCAGCTTAACATATCCATCCGGATCAGATTTATAAGCGGCCGGAAATGCATGTGCACCCAGGAATGTTGACCTGACGGTTAACGGGGTCTCCTCACCGAGCCTTCTGATCACCCTGAGCATCTTCAGTTCATCCCTGGTATTCAAACCATACCCGCTTTTAATCTCCACAGCACCGGTTCCTGACCGGATAATCTCCTGGACCCTGGCT
>JANTFK010000406.1 GCA_024763595.1 Bacteroidales bacterium
AGAGAATTCATCCAGGCAGGCACCCTTGCCGGAGGTGGATTTCTTGTTAACCCGGTTACGCTTTTCAGCAATCCGCTGGATGCTGTTCAACGTGAAAATATAAACCAGGAAGTTTATAATAAGCGGGATTTAACCACCGAAGTAGTGGTGGCCGGTGGTGGCATGTCGGGTATTTCTGCTGCCATATCGGCAGCCAGGAACGGGGCAAAGGTCATACTTGTCCATGACCGCTCCAGGCTGGGGGGAAATGCCAGCAGTGAAATCCGCATGCATATTTCCGGGGCAAGCGTAATGAAGGGGAAACCCTGGAGGGAAACAGGGATCCTTGAGGAGCTGGTATTAACCGAGGCGGCTACCAACCCGCAGCGCTCTTTTGAGATATGGGACCTCATACTGTATGATAAGGTAATTTCCGAACCCAATATCACACTATTGCTGGATAGTGTGCTATTCGATGTCTCAACGGAAGATGACCGTATCCGGTCAGTATCAGCGGTCTGTTCGGTAACAGAAGAGGTGTATACAATAAAAGCCGGGTACTTTATCGATTGTACCGGCGATGGTACCATGGCTGCGCTGGCAGGCGCCGAATATATGCGCGGCAGGGAAGGGAAGGAGCAGTTTAATGAATCCCTTGCCAGTGATAAGCCTGACAACCATACCATGGGTAACAGCCTGCTTTTCTTCTCCCGCAAGTTTGAGTCCCCCATGCCATTTACTCCCCCCGCATGGGCAAACAAGTATACCCAAGCGGATTTTGCCCACCGGAGGATCTTTTCCTGGGAATATGGTTACTGGTGGATCGAAATAGGGGGGATGGGTGATATTATCAAAGAGGGACAGGCTATCCGGCATGAACTGCTGGCTATCGTCCTTGGCGTATGGGATTATATAAAAAACAGCGGTAACATTCCCGGGTCGGAAAACTGGGCCCTCACCTGGGTGGGAATGATACCGGGAAAGCGGGAGAGCCGTCGGATCACGGGCGAACATATCCTCGTTCAGCAGGAAGTTCAGTCCCCGGTGCTGTTCCCCGACCGGGTTGCATACGGGGGATGGCCCCTGGATGATCATCCACCGCAGGGAATGTACCAGACATCCGCTGCCCCTTATCGCTCAATTGCATTGAAAGAGCCCTATAGCATTCCGCTAAGATCACTCTACAGCAGGAGTGTAAAGAACCTGTGGATGGCCGGAAGGAACCTGAGCGCTTCTCACGTAGCCCTTTCATCCACCCGGGTTATGGCAACCTGTTCAACACTGGGTCAGGCCGTTGGTACTGCGGTAGCCTGTTGCCTGAAAGAGCGGATATCCCCAACGCAACTGGCTACCGGGGAAAAGTATATTACGCGGTTGCACCAGATCCTTTTGCGACAGGATCAATCCATACTGGGTGTGATCAACAACGATCCGGAAGACCTGGCCAGGCAGGCC
Source organism: Bacteroidales bacterium (assembly GCA_024763595.1). Lineage (GTDB taxonomy): Bacteria > Bacteroidota > Bacteroidia > Bacteroidales. The sequence goes on from JANTFK010000406.1 coordinate 1,435, forward strand.
GGTGTAAAAGCTTCATCCGAGACCGGGGTTGGTAAGGCCCGGAATGTGCTGGATGGCATAAACAGGGATATCGATGACGGGAAATCTCATCAGTGGCAGGCAGAATTGTCGCAGGGAGAACCGTGGATAGAACTAAGCTGGCCAAAGCCGGCAGCCATGAACCAGATACAGCTAACATTTGATACAGGTGCCCGCAGGCAACTCAGGCTTACTGGTGAAGACAGCGTTTACAACAGCCAGATCAGGGGCCCGCAGCCTGAAACTGTTTCGGACTTCAGGATAGAGGCCCGTGGACCGGAAGGTAACCGGGAGATCAAAAGGGTGAAAGATAATTATTTGAGGCGTGTAGTTCTGGATTTCGATGAGATATCGACCGGCAGTATCAGGATCACGGTGCAAAAAACCAATGGGGACAACCTGGCGAGGATTTTTGAGATCAGGTGCTACCGGAATCTGTGAACCAAGGAGTTACCGGAATCTTTTAGATCAGGTACTACCGGAGTATTTGAGCTCACGGGCTATCTGAAGGCCGGTTAGCTCACCTGCCGGTAGAATGCAGCCATTTCAGCACAGGTAGATACCCAAGCCTGTTTTGTGCGCGCAAACTCTCCCAGCAGATCAATGACAGGGAAAAGAAACTGCTCGACGGGATCTCCCCAGGCATCATCGATAACCGCCAGGTTGATGGGGTGGCACAGGAAGGTGAAAACATGCTGACCGGCAATGGCCTCTTTCATGCGCTGGTGCCAGATTTTCACCGCTCCTTCCGGTGTACGCTCAAATGGTATGTTTCTGCTTTTGCAATAGACCCTGACTGCATCCACAAAGGATTTATTGGCAGTTGCGTCTGCCATCCAGATGGCCCAGTCAAATGTCTGGCTGTCAAGCGGAATTTCAACCAGGTTGTATATTTTTTTCCCCAGGCCCATGTGAAACGGTTGTGTTCCGTAGCCATTCCCGGGATGGAGAAAGTCCTCAATACCCAAATTACTGCTCCATTGAACTCCTGCTGCTTCAATTGCATCATATGAATATTCATTAAAATGGCCGTATGGCAACCGGTAACCTTTTACGTTACAGGCACATATATTTTCAATCGCCCGGATCCCGTCATTGACCTGTATGGTGTTTTCCTCGGGGCCATAATGTCCCGCATAGACCTTATCACCGCCATGACGCTCATTCAGTTCATGCACATATCCATGGGGAGCAATCTCAGAGCCGCTATCCACCATGTGTTGTACAAACTCAGGACCGCGCGTTTCGGCCATTTTACCCACAATGTTAAAGGTAGCTGCTATGCCATTGCTTTCCAGCCGTTCACAGATGCGGGTATAGTTTACAACTTCCAGCTCTTCGCTCCCGGTTCCGTTACCAAAGTTGCCTTCCACATCAAAAGTGAGCAACAGGGCGGATTTCGCCCCGTTGGGGAAAGTAATCTTTTTAGGTAAAGGGTTGTGTACCACCACACCATCGGGCTGACAACCCCCGAAAGAAAAACCGCCATATTTTCCAGCAGCGTGTTTGGTATCCTCTATCAGGGAACGTTCTTTTTGTTTCATTTTCGAAAATGCTTTATGCTTTCTTAAATTCTATGCGGTAATAACTGTTCCGGATATTTGTGTATTCGCCAAATATAAGAAAATTCTGCAGCGCTGACATCTTTGGAACCGGCACCCTCATTTCAGAAAATTTAATAAGGATTCTTGTTATATTTTTAGTAGCTTAACACCTCTTACTAACCCAGCATATACAGTCCGGATGAAAACAAACAAATGGCTTACTTTTCTGATCATTACCTGCTTGTTCCTGGCAACCGGGTTATTCTCCTGTTCGGATCACACATTGCCCGGTTCCGTTTCATTCGGGGTTTGTACAGATGTTCATAATGATCTGATTCCGGACGGAGTGGCGAGGCTCACAGCTTTTATTGAAGAGATGAACCGGTCTGATGTGGATTTTATCATTCAGCTGGGTGATTTTTGCAGGCCTTATCCCGCCAATGATACATTTTTATCTACCTGGAATTCATTTGAAGGTCCTGCATATCACGTGCTTGGCAATCATGATATGGATGGGGGCTT
>JANTFK010000407.1 GCA_024763595.1 Bacteroidales bacterium
CATTTACATTTCACATGAATGAGCATCCCAATAAACAATGGGGGAACCAGCCGGAAGATCTGCCCTATTCTTTGAGCCTTGATACATTATCCGATTATCGCAACCATTTTTAACCGGCCAAGCCATGGAAAAAAGGAGAGAGATGTGGAATGCCAACAATTTGATCACATAAGAGGTTATATGTAAATTGAAAATTTTAAACGAATGAAAAGAATACTAACCGGTATTGTGATTGCCCTTCTTGTTTTGATTGTAATGGCATTAATACTGGCTCCCGGGATTGCCAGGAGATATGTGGTGAATAAAGCTCCGGACCTCATCGGAAGACCCATGGCAATCAATAAGTTAAAAGTGAATTACCTGGGAGGAAAGGTCAGGGTAATAGATTTCATTCTGTTTGAACCGGATCACCGTACCGCTTTTATCAGGTTTGACACCCTGCTGGTCGATGTGAAACCACTCCGCCTGCTCAAAAATGAACTGGTTGTGCAGCAGTTTTACCTGAGCGGCCTGCAAACCCTGGTGATCAGGGAAGATACAACCTTTAATTTCACTGACCTGATTGCCTTTCACTCCGGAGAAACTGAGCCGGATTCACTGGTGGCCGATACGACCCGCGCAGAACCTTTTAAATACCAGCTATCCAACATTGAACTGGAAAATTCCGGTATCGTCTATGAAAACCGGGATCTGCAGGATACCATGCTGTTGCGGAATTTTTCATTTTTCATCCCCTATCTGGGATCCGACCAGGAGAATGAGAGTGAAGCAAAAATACGATTCCTGTTGAAGAGAGACGGGTATATAGAGGCTGGTATAAACATTGATCCCTCTGCAGGTGACTTTGATATAGCCCTCACCATCAGGAAACTATACCTGGAAAGCTTCAGCAATTATATGGCTGAATTTACAGATATCGGAGAACTTAAAGGAATTTTCAATACACAACTGGAAGTATTGGGTAATATCAATACTCCTGCGCAATCCACGGTTTCTGGTGACATTGAAATAAAGGACCTTTATCTGGCTGACAACATGGAGCGGGAAATTCTGGGAGCAAAGTCCATCTGTACCGGCTTCAGAGAGATTGATCCGTCACGATCCCGCTTTCTGTTGGACTCAGTCATCCTTGTTGAACCATATATATTTTTTGAAAAAAAGGACTCCACCAATAATTTCTTTGAGATATTGCATTACACACCTGCGGATAAAGATACCCTGCTTGCAGAAGAGTCTGCTATAGATTCATCGCAAACAGAAGAGCCTGTCACGGAATATGCCGTTCAATATTTCAGCCTGCAAAATGGCTCCGTTGATTTCAGAGATCATCCTGCGGGTGAACTGTTTGACTATCATCTTTCAGAAATTGAGATCAATACGGATTCAATCCGCAGTACTTCCCACCGGATAACCATCCGGGCTTTCATGCTACTGAATAACCAAGGCAATCTGGTGGCGGAATTGTGGTTTGATCCCCGGAATCCTTCCGATTTTGTACTGGATTACACCATTTCCGATTTCAATCTGACCGATATGGATATTTACTCGCGCTACTTTACGGGTTTCCCCGTTCTTTACGGGCAAATGTACTATAAAGGACATACCGGGGTGATCAATCATCAAATGACCAGTGAAAACAGGATCGTAATGGAAGAGGTGGAACTGGGTGAAAAAAGTAGGGGATTGCATGATGTACCTTTAAAAGCTGCACTTTATACCCTGAAGGACCGGAACGATGTGATTGAACTGGAAATCCCCATCAGTGGAAGGACCGATGACAAGCAGGTGAGTATCGATGAGATCATCTGGAACACGGTTAAAAACCTGATTGTGAGAATTGCCACGAGTCCCCTTGATTTCCTGGCACACAGGATTGGGGTGAATCCCAGGAATATTGAAACCATCAAGTTTGATTACCTGGATACCACCCTTACAAAAAAGCAGCAAAAACAATTGAATGAACTGTTGGAACTGGAACAGTCCAGCGATGAGATGGAGATTGAACTGGTTTATTATGGCGACCCGGATCAGGAGAAGGCCCGTTTAACAAAAGCACAGGTCAAAACAGAATCCCTTGATTCCCTGGCAGCAACTTTTCCGCAGGTCCGTATTGACCGTATCGTTTCCTACCTGCATACCTCCAATGACTCAACACAGATCAAGGTGGTTATTGCAGATCCGGAAGCACCCGGAAACGTGGGAGGTCAACCCCGGTTCGAAGTAAAATACTTTCTTAAAAATCTTGAAAAATCCCAATGATAAACAAAAACTACAGGTATGAAAGCGCTTGTAAAATCTAAAGCTGAAAAAGGTATCTGGCTGAAAGATGTTCCAGTTCCACAAACAGGCCCAAATGATGTATTGATCAAAGTTGCAAAATCAGCCATCTGTGGTACCGATCTCCATATCTATGAGTGGGATGAGTGGGCCCGGAAAACGATTCCCCCGGGATTGACCATCGGGCATGAATATGCAGGTTATGTGGCACAGGTCGGAAGCGAGGTGATTGAATTCAAAGAGGGGGACCGTGTTACCGGAGAGGGTCATATTGCCTGTGGGCACTGCAGGAACTGCCGGCGCGGACGGCAGCATATTTGTGAGACCACCCTGGGGATCGGGGTGAATCTTAATGGGGCATTTGCCGAATACGTGAAAGTCCCTGCCAGCAATGTGATGAAGATCAATGCCAAAATTCCCGATGAGATTGTGGCCATCATGGATCCTTTCGGTAACGCTACACATACGGCACTCTCCTTTCCCCTGATCGGGGAAGATGTACTGGTAACCGGAGCGGGGTTAATCGGCAGCATGGCCATCGCCGTGGCCCGTTTTGCCGGTGCCCGTTTTGTGGTAGCTACAGAAACCAGTCCCTACAGAAGGGAACTGGCCAGGAAAATGGGTGCTACTGCCGTAGTCAATCCTTTAAAAGAGAACCTGAGGAAAGTGATGGACGGTCTGGGTATGATCGGATTCGATATAGGCCTGGAGTGTTCGGGGGCCCCGGCTGCTTTTAATCAGCTCATCGAGCACATGTACAATTCCGGAAAAGTCTCCCTGCTTGGTATATTGCCTTCCAATACCCTGGTTGACTGGAACCGTATCATTTTCAAGGGACTTACCATGAAAGGAATCTACGGCCGTGAGATGTATGAAACCTGGTACCAGATGGAACAAATGCTCCTGTCAGGTCTGGATATCTCTCCCATGATCACTCACCGTTATTCCATCGATGATTTCCAGAAAGGATTCGATGTGATGGAGGAAGGAAACTGCGGTAAGGTGATCCTGAACTGGGATTAAATTAAGTGCACATCCGTAACAATCTCCAGCAGTGCCGTACCATCAAAATCCAATAGCTGCTTCATCCGGGTGTTCAGGTCGCCCCGGTCAGTTACTTTAACCCAACTTGCTAATTACACTTCATAAGTTCTTAGTATTGAACAGGCTGGAAAATTAATGGTACACTACATATTTTTTCTTGTCCGGAACCAT
>JANTFK010000408.1 GCA_024763595.1 Bacteroidales bacterium
ACTGGCCGGGTCTGTGAGGGCAGAACTAAACAGATTGCAGTGAAAGAGATGTTGAAAATTGCGGTAATAGGAGGCGGGGCGGCCGGCATGACAGCGGCTTATGAGCTCTCCAAACAGCTGGGCAAAAAAGTAGCGGTGCTGGACCTGTTTGAAAAGAGTGACCGTGTAGGGGGACTGGCCAAATCCATCGACCTGTGGGAGCAGCGTGTAGACCTTGGACCCCACAGATTTTTCAGTCATGACAGCCAGATCAATGCTTTCTGGCTGGAGGTAGTGGGTAAACAGTATGACATTGTGGATCGCCAGACCCGCATCTATTATAAAAATCGTTTTTTCGACTACCCTATCAGGGCATTTAATGCACTCAGGGGACTGGGAATCCTGGAGGCCGTGCGGTGCCTGCTCAGCTATATGGCCGAACGTATCTTCCCCACCAGGGACACATCTACTTTTGAAGGATGGGTAACGAGCCGGTTCGGGAAAAGGCTGTATACCATTTTCTTCAAGACCTATTCCGAAAAACTCTGGGGCATTTCATGTACAGAACTGGATTCTGATTTTGCTGCGCAGCGGATCAAAAAACTCTCTCTTTTTGAGGCAATCAGGAATGCGCTGTTCCATGGTAAAAGGACCAGGCATGCTACCCTTGTTGACCAGTTTGCATACCCTGTCGGAGGCACGGGAACCGTGTATGAGTCCATGCAGGAAGCGATCCGGAAACGGGGCGGGGAAGTCCATCTGAACAGTGGAGTGAAGGGGGTAACCACATCCGGTGGTGAAGTTCGTACCCTGCTGCTGGAAAATGGCGAAGAGCGGGCGTACGACCATATCATATCCACCATGCCGGTTTCGGCACTTGTGGAGCATCTTCCCGAGGTCCCTCCGACAGTACTGGAAAATTCCAGGAAACTGACTTTCCGGAACACCATCCTGGTATACCTGCGGATAGACCATACCGGTCTCTTTCCCGATCAGTGGCTCTATATTCATGATTCGACAGTTAAAGTAGGCAGGGTAACCAATTTCAGAAACTGGCTCCCGTCTGTATATGGCAACTCCATATCTACCATCCTCTGCCTGGAGTACTGGTGCAATTTTGATGACCCGATGTGGAGTCTGGAACCTGAACAGCTCATAACGATGGGAACCCGTGAAATTGTTACAACAGGGCTGGTAAAGGAGGATGAAGTGAAAGCAGGTCATGTTGTTCACCTGCCCAGGTGTTACCCTGTTTATTTCAAAGGTTACCGCAAGGTAATGAAACCGGTGGAGGCATATCTCTCATCCGTCAGAGGACTTCATGCCATCGGCAGGTACGGAGCTTATAAATATAACAACCAGGACCACAGTATCCTGATGGGCATGCGTGTTGCGGAAAATATACTGAATGGGGCAGATCATGACCTGTGGAATATCAATACAGATTACGAGGTGTACCAGGAAGCTTCAGTCATTACAAAAACGGGGCTGGTCACAAAGGAATCTTAAAATCGTGGAATAAACTATACCTTTACACAAACTGCTCAAAATGAATTTTCTCAGGTTCTTAATTGCAAAGACTTTTTTCAGGCATCTGGGGCTGGCAATTGCCTTTGGTTTAATCCTGCTGCTGGGAACACTGATCTGGCTCAGGATCTATACCCATCATGGCCAGACCATCACCGTACCTAACCTGGCAGGTCTCACCGTGGAAGAGGTGGCAGATGTGACCGCATCACGGGGACTCCGTTATGAAGTGATCGATTCGGTTTTTTCTTCCGAAATGCCGAGAGGAACCGTATTGAAACAAAACCCGAGAGCCAACTCCATGGTCAAGACCAACCGGAAGATCTTCCTGACCATGAATGCCGTAAATCCTGAAATGGTATCCATGCCCCGGCTGGTTGGCCTTTCTATACGCCAGGCAAGGTTAGCACTGCAGAATGCCGGACTGATGCTGGGAGAGATAAAATACAAGCCCGATTTCGCCATCAACAATGTATTACAACAATTGCACAGCGACTCCGTTATTAATGAAGGAAGTATTATAACCAAAGGGACTGTCATTGACCTGGTATTAGGAATGGGACTGAGTAAAGAGACCACAAGGGTTCCCGATCTGGTGGGAATGGGATTGCAAGAGGCTTCAGAGGTAATCGCAGATTACTATCTGAACGTGGGGGCTGTCACCTTTGATGAAAGCCCGGTAAATGCAGCAGATAGCTCCCGGGCTTTTATCTGGAGGCAATATCCGGTTTACGACGAATTCAAAAGGCTGAATATGGGAATGGAGGTGGATATCTGGCTGACCCTGGATTCTGCACTGCTTCCTCAACCTGATGCAACCCTTATTGATGAAGATTGAGTAAGCGTGCATGAAGAGAGCCTGTAAACTATTAACCGGAATGCTGCTTGGTTTTGCATGGGTACCCGGCCTATCTGCCCAGGAGGTCATAACACCCCTTTACAATAACCCACGGGCAGCAGCAGCACAAACATACACGGTACAGCTGAAAAAAGCTACCGGGGAAACCATGCTGGATCTTCCCGTTTTCGATGACTTCTCCAACTCTACGGTAACACCCGATACCGGAATCTGGAGCGATGCCTTTGTTTTTGTGAACAATAATTTCTGTCTTAATCCCGTAACAAACGGGGTTGCTACCCTGGATGCACTGAATGAGGAGGGAAGTATTTACTCCCATGCGGTTTTTTCACCCTCCACATTTGTTGCCGATCACCTCACCTCGCTGCCCGTCGCCCTGGACTATCCTGTATCGGACAGTATTTACCTCAGTTTTCTGTATCAGCCGGGAGGATTGTGTGATTTGCCTGAAGAAAAAGATTCCCTGATGGTCGATTTCTTCAATGCTGTATCAGGCCAGTGGATCAATGTCTGGCGCGTGCCGGGGGAGGCAATGCACCCTTTTCAACATGCCATGATCCCCATTACAGATGAGCGGTTTCTGACCAACGGATTCAGATTCAGGTTCAGGAACAGGGCCAGCCTCTCGGCCAGTAACCATTTCCCCGATATGAGAAGCAACGCCGATTACTGGCATGTGGATTATATCCGGCTCGACCGTCACAGGTTTGCAGCAGACACGGTGCTTCGGGATGTGGCCTTTAATTCACCGCTTAATTCGGTTCTGAAAGACCTCACGGCAATTCCATGGGCCCATTTTGCACAGGCCTATAATACAGCACTGGATCCGTATGTATTTGCCCGGTATATGAATAATGACAGTATAACCAGGAATGTCACCCGGTCGCTCACCATCCTCGAACCACTCTATAATGAAACCTATTCACCGGAAACCCCCACTGCACAGGATCTTCCCTCCATGCACGACACAGTGGTGAATTTCAGTTACATCTATCCCCTGGATTTTAATCGTGGAGATTCTGCACTCATCCGTTTCAAAGCGGCACTCAGAACCGATGAGTTTGATCCGAAAGTAAATGATACGGTCGTGCACGACCAGCTCTTTACGGACTATTA
>JANTFK010000409.1 GCA_024763595.1 Bacteroidales bacterium
TCGCCCAGGCAGAAGGAACCAGGTTACTGAAAATGGCCGATGAACTCCGTGGAAGTGTGATCGGTCAGGATGAAGCCATCGGCAAGGTGGTTAAATCGATTCAACGGAACCGGGCCGGGCTTAAGGATCCCAACAAACCCATTGGCACTTTTGTATTCCTGGGTCCGACCGGAGTAGGAAAAACACAGATGGCCAAGGTGCTGGCACAATACCTTTTCGAATCGATCGATAACCTGATCCGTATCGATATGAGCGAATATATGGAGAAATTCTCTGTTTCCAGGCTGGTGGGTGCACCTCCGGGCTATGTGGGTTATGAGGAAGGTGGCCAGCTGACGGAAAAAGTGCGCAGAAAACCTTATGCAGTGGTGCTGATGGATGAGATAGAGAAAGCACATCCCGATGTATTCAATATTCTCCTGCAGGTACTGGATGAAGGACAGCTTACCGACAGCCTGGGTAGGCGCGTGGATTTCCGGAACACCATTGTCATCATGACTTCCAATATCGGAACCCGGGAACTGAAAGATTTTGGACAGGGTGTGGGGTTTGCCACCAAAGCCAGGCAGGATGCCGTCAATGAACATGCGAAAAGTGTTATTCAGAAAGCACTGAAAAGAGCTTTTGCACCTGAATTCCTGAACAGGATCGACGATGTGGTTCTGTTTAATACGCTCTCCAGGGAAGACATCCATAAGATCATTGATATTGAACTGAAAGGGCTCTACTCCAGGGTCAGTAACCTGGGATTTGAGATCAGCCTGTCTGACGAAGCCAAAGATTTTGTACTGGATAAAGGATATGATATTCAATATGGTGCAAGGCCGCTTAAAAGAGCCATCCAGAAATACCTGGAAGATCCAATGGCTGAAACAATCATCAAATCATCGCTGGTTGAAGGTGATACCCTGGTAGTCGATTATGATAAGGAGAAAGACGAGATCACCGTGGCCATTCAGAAAAAAAAGGGTATCCTTCCCAGGGCAAAGAAAGAACTGAAAGAGGGAAAGCCGGAAGAGAAGAAAGAGGAGAATAAAGAGCTTCCCGCCTCCGGAGAAGAGAAAGCCGGATAACAGGACATAATTCCCCTGCTCTACCTGTTCCACCTGCTCTACCTAATCAATTTATTCTTCCTGCTCAACCTGGCCAAAAAGGTCAAATGCTTCTGCATCTGTAATGATAACCTGGTAGAATTCACCAACCATCAGCTCTTTTTTCAAGGGATTACCGTTCAGGGGAATCAGTATCTCATTGTCGACTTCGGGAGAATCATACTGGGTACGTCCCACATAATAACCCTCTTCAATCCTGTCTATCAGTACGCTGAATGATTTTCCGATTTTTTCCCGGTTAAGCTGAAAGGATATTTCCTGCTGGAGTTTCATAATGGCTTCTGCCCTGTCCGATTTTACCCGGTCGGGTATCACATCCTTCAGTTTCATGTGGGCTGGTGTATCCTCCTCATGGGAATAAGGGAAAACCCCCAGCCTCTCAAACCGGAATTCTGCCAGAAAATCCATCAGTTCACTGAATGCTTCTTCAGTCTCGCCCGGAAACCCCGCAATTACAGTTGTACGAAGAGCCACATCCGGTATCTGAAGACGGAACTTATGCAACAGCTGCTCCAGCTTCTCCCGGTCGTGCCCCCTGCCCATGGAGGTCAGCATATCATTGTTGATATGCTGAATGGGAATATCCAGGTAGTTGCAGATCTTTTCTTCACCGGCCATCAGATCAATGACCTCCTCCGGGAATCCGGTTGGATAGGCATAATGCAGCCTGATCCATTCAACCTCTTTGATCTGCACCAGCTCCTTTAAAAGTTCCGGCAGGGCTCTCCGTCCATATATGTCGATGCCGTAACTGGTCAGGTCCTGGGCAATCAGGATCAGCTCCTTCACTCCTTTCCTGACAAGGTTAGCCGACTCCCTGACCAGTGCGTCAATGGGAATGGATTGCTGGGGGCCCCGGATCCCCGGTATGGCGCAAAATGCACAGGTACGGTTGCATCCTTCTGATATCTTCAGATAAGCATAGTGGGCAGGGGTCGTCACCTCCCGTTCCTGCAGTAACTGATGATCGATCCGGTTACCCATTGCTTCCAGAATGGCAGGCATTTCCCACACGCCAAAAAAGCCATCCACCTCAGGCATCTCATCGTTGAGCTCCTTTCTGTAACGTTCAGAAAGACAACCCATTACAAAAAGTTTTTGCAGAGAACCCAGTCGCTTCTTTTCAATATATTCCAGAATGGTATTTACCGATTCCTCCCTGGCATCCAGGATAAAGCCACAGGTATTAATGATAACAACATCGGCAGGTTCCTTATATTCATCGTGCAGGACCCGGTAACCCAGTGCCCTGAACTGGGCGAGCAGGTGCTCCGAATCAACCAGGTTCTTGGAACAACCCAGGGTAATGATATTTACAGTCATTGCTGGCTGAATAGGCTATCTACGAACTCATTCCTGTCAAAGACCTGCAGGTCATCCAGTTTTTCGCCAATGCCAATGTATTTCACCGGGATCCGGAACTGGTCCGATATGCCCAGCACAACACCACCTTTGGCTGTACCATCCAGTTTGGTCAGAGCCAGGGCATTCACTTCTGTGGCCTTTGTAAATTGCCTGGCCTGTTCAAAAGCATTCTGCCCGGTGGAGCCGTCCAGTATCAGCAGGATCTCATGGGGAGCCTCGGGGATCACCTTTTGCATCACCCTCCTGATCTTGCTTAACTCATTCATGAGATTTACTTTGTTGTGCAGACGGCCGGCCGTGTCGATAATAACCACATCCTTTCCGGAAGAAACAGCAGACGAAAGGGTATCATAGGCCACAGAAGCCGGATCGGATCCCATCTCCTGCTTGATTATTTCAACCCCCACCCTGTCAGCCCAGATGGAAAGCTGGTCCACCGCCGCAGCCCTGAAAGTATCCGCCGCACCCAGCAACACATCTTTTCCTGCCTTCTTGAAATGATGGGCCAGTTTACCAATGGTGGTAGTTTTCCCAACACCATTCACACCCACTACCATGATAACATAAGGTTTGGCCGGCAGTTGATCCTCAAATCCTGCAACAAGGTCCGTATGGTTCTCTTCCAGCAGTGATACGATCTCTTCTTTTAAAATCCTGTTTAATTCACCGGTACTCAGATACTTTTCCTTTGCAACACGGGTTTCGATCCGTTCGATGATGCGCAGCGTTGTCTCAACGCCCACATCAGATGTGATCAGTACCTCTTCCAGGTTATCCAGCACTTCATCATCCACCCTGGACTTGCCTACCACCGCCCTGGATAGCTTTTTGAATACACTTTCTTTGGTCTTTTCCAGGCCCCGTTCCAGGTTCTTTTTTTTATCTGAAGAAAACAGCCCCATGATGTTAGTGCTCAGTACTCAGTGTATATAAAAAAAGCCTCCTTAAAATAAGAAAGCTTCAGAAACAATTATGACTGGTAATGATTACTTGGTAAA
>JANTFK010000410.1 GCA_024763595.1 Bacteroidales bacterium
AGGCGCTCTCCATGGATTTCTACACGTATATCTATTACTGGTATGATTACTGGTACTGGTATCCTGGCTGGGACTGTTGCTATCCCGGAGGCGGTTGGTGGTATCCGGGTTATCCATGGTATCCTGGAGGAGGATATGTATCCTCCTACAGCACCGGCACACTGATGATCGAGATCATGGATACGAAAGCAGGCATGGCGGAGACAGAAAGGCCGGGCATGGTCTGGATGGGAGTCGCGAATGGTTTGCTGTCCGGCAGCAATGCATCCACCGCTTTAAGAATTGATAAGCAGATCAACCAGTTGTTTGAGCAATCACCCTATTTACAACCATAAAAACAGGAGCATCATGAAAAAATATATCATCACACTTTCACTGTTTATGATGGTACTGAACCTCAGTGCACAGGATGTGATCTGGAAAATGAACTATGATGTTTCATTTCCTTTTTCCGCTACCAAAACATTTACCGATCAGGTAAGCTGGCGGGGTTTATCTTTTGATGTGGACCGCTTTGTGGGCGATAATCTGGCAGTGGGAGTCGGTTTCTCATGGAACGTTTTTGTAGAGAAGGAACCAGATAGTTATTATGAAAGGCCCAATGTTCTGCTTCACGGAACACAGGTAAGGTATATCAATAATATTCCTTTAACAGCCAGGATCTCATGGTACCAGCCCATGGATACCTTCGAACCCTATGCAACACTCGGGATCGGTACTGCCTGGCAGGAGGTCCGCCGAGAGATCGGGACCTTTGCCTTTGAAGGGGATTTCTGGCAGTTTGCACTTACCCCTGAAGTGGGCGTTGTTATTCCGGTGGGAATGTCCTACCTGACCGCCAGGGTACGGTATGTACATGCTTTTGAGACGGCGGATGCACCCAACCTTTCCTATCTGGCAATCGGATTGGGTTTTGCATGGTAGCATAGTGGGCAGTGCTCAGTAGGTTGAGCTCAATGCAAAATGACTCAGAAAAAAAGAGCCGGAGCATTGATGCCCGGCTCTTTCCAACCTAACTACTACTTCCAAACTAAATCACACTCACTAGGTTAGGTAACTTCCCGATCAGTTTTATAGTGTTGCCGGCTTTTCACCAAGCAGGATTTCATCGATCATCTTTTTGAACATGGTCTTGGTATCTTCAGGGGTACGTGCAATCCCATTGCTCATGGTTGGTTTCCCTTCCTTTGGAACAAAAAGAAAGGCCGGTATGCTCCGGATCCCGAATACTGCTGCCAGTTCCTGTTCGGCCTGGGTGTCCACTTTATAAAAACGGACCTTCCCTGCATACTCTTTGGCAAGTTCTTCAAGTACCGGTGATGCTATACGGCAGGGTCCGCACCAGTCAGCGTAGAAATCGATCAGGGCAGGCATATCTCCTTCGTATACCCATTCCGTCTGGTTCTTTTCATAATTCATCACCTTCTCGAGGAAATCCTGTTTGGTCAGGTTGACCGGTTTGTCGGAAATAGCTGACTTCTTGTCGCCATCCTTTTGAGTGCCCGGATTGCCGGTATTTACCGCATTTTCGGACACCTTCGAATCCTGTTCCGTACTCTTCGGTGATGTGGCTGAACCATTTGTACAGGCAAAGGCCAGGAATGCTACAGCTGCTAAGGTTAATGCAATTTTTTTCATGTTTATGGTTTATTGTCTGGCCGGTACGGACCAGGAATTATATTATTCAGTTACGCTCAGCACTTCGGAGATTGCCTGCTTGAAAGTCTCCTTTGGCAGTGCTCCCATAGCCATCTGTGGCTGCCCGTCTTTGGGTACGAAAAGCAGGGATGGAATACTCTGGATACCGAATATGGATGCAAGTTCGCGTTGTTCCTCGGTATTCACCTTAAAGATGTCCAGTTTATCACCATACTCATGCTTCAATTCTTCCAGGATGGGGGCAATAATCTTACAGGGCTGGCACCAGTCGGCATAAAAGTCGATGATAGCAGGAGTTTCGCCTTCAAACTTCCACTCCTTGTTGACCTCGTAATTGAAGATTTTCTGTTTGAATGTCTCGTTTGTTAAATGTTCCAGTTTCATTTGTATCGTTTTTTATTTGGTCGCAAAAGTAGGTCCAAACTTACACCCTCAATGTAACTAAAGTCACACTGGGTAAAATAGATCTAATTATTCGTTCCCTGTAAAGGACATGGCGTGATTCAGGTAAGTGACCAATGGAAAAAGTCCCTGGAAATCTTTTACCAGTGTGCCGGCAAAATCTTTTTGTGCCACTTCCTGGTCACTGTATGCTTTAGAAAAGACATAATGTTTGTATTTAAGCTCCTCAAGGTACTTGAAATCTTTTGGGAAACCGGCCGGCCCCTTCTTTAACATATCCTCTTTCCCGCTTCTTGTGTATCCCTTCCTGATCACTGGATTGTTGATCACTTCAAGGTAGGCCTCCGGGTGATATACGATTTCCTGTCTGATCAGCTTCAACTGTTCCGCGGGTGGAGCATGGACCCCTGCGGCCATGAACGAATTGCCCGGCTCCAGGTGGAAGTAGTAGCCAGCATCCGTAAATTTACGCCCACCCCTGGTCATCCAGCTTCCAAAATGTGTCTTATAGGGTGTTTTATCTTTGGAGAACCGTATATCTTTGTAGATTCGGAACAGGGTATCTTTGGCTTCCAGGTTGCCCAGCGAAGGATCAAACTGCATCATTCCGGAGAGAACTTTCCCGATAAAAGAGCGAACAAGGTCAAGCGCAGCCTGATACTCCTTTTTATGACTGTGGAACCAATCCCGGTTATTATGCTGCGCCAGGTTTCTGAGAAAAATCAAAACAGTTTCCATCAATATTTTGTATGTAAAAACAGGTGTGGGATCCGAAAGTTCACTTTGGATGGCACATATCTGATATTTATCAAAAGATTGTATTATCTTTAATATAGACCAGCAGGGTTTAAGATAAAATGGCAACAGAAAAAGAACAGGTACCTCATGAGCTGATTGCGCCATCTGCAGATTTTCTGCAGGTAACAGATCGTATCGGTTTGCACTGGTGGTACTGGGAAACTACCACCCGACAACTTACCCTGAGTCCCGGATTACTGAGAATCCTTGGACATACAGAGGAATCCTATGATTATAAACCCGAATCCGCCTTTATAAGGGTTCATCCGGAGGATATTGAACAGAACTATAAGCGGCTTGGTCAGCTGCTTCATGGTGAGGTGGAACTGTATGAAATGGCATACAGGGTCAAAGATGATTCCGGTGTATGGCAGTGGTACTATAACCGGGGAGCCGTTCGGAAGCGGGATGAAGAAGGAAATCCCCTTCAACTGGGGGGTATCACCATTAATATATCGGGTCAGTATAAGGACCTGATGGCCATGGTGGAGGAGAAAGAGAAGTTTGAATTCATTTTCACAATAGTCCGTTAAAGTTTTAAGCGGCCATAGTGCCGTATAATATAAGTTCCTTGACATAGTTTTGATTTTTGGTAGAGTATGGGGATATCCCGAA
>JANTFK010000411.1 GCA_024763595.1 Bacteroidales bacterium
ATTTCTACCTGGTCGTTGTCAAGCGCCTTCCGGATCATGGTGGCAATCTTCGATGTTTTCCTGGCATTGAAACTATAGATGATGGCCGTTTTTTTCATGCGATTCATTTTTACCGGGTTTACATATTGATGGTAACGGAGCTTAATAGTCCAATAGTTCACTGACAGCTTTTTCTATCCGGTCCGTGTTGGGAAGGGTAGCTGCTTCCAGGATCCGGTTAAAACCTACCGGCGTAAAAGTGGATCCTACCCGTTTTACGGGACCATCAAGGAATTCAAAAGCAAGGTCACTGATCAGGGCAGCCACTTCTCCTCCAAATCCTCCGAACACTTTATCTTCATGAACCACCACCACTTTACCTGTTTTCTGTACGGATGCCAGTATGGCACCGGTATCAAGCGGACTGAGTGATCTGAGGTCCAATACCTCAAGACTGGCCTTTCCAGCCTTGTGATACTGATCGGCCAGTTCGACGCACATGGGTGTGGTATTTCCGTAAGTAATTAAAGATAGGTCATGCCCCTCTCTTCTTATCCTCGCTTTCCCGAATGGCACTTCAAAATCCTCCGGTACGGGTGTGGCCACCCTGGGGGCATTATAGAGCGCTTTGGGTTCCAGGAACAGCGTCATGCCACGTGATCTGATACTGGTTCTCAATAACCCGGCCGCATCGTCGGCATAGCTCGGGTAAACGATCCTGACACCCGGAAGGGGTGTAAGGGAGCCTTCAATGGTTTGGGAATGGTATAGTCCGCCCCCGATGTATCCGCCGGACGCCAGGCGCACAGTAATATTGGGAGCATACTGTCCTTTGGTTCGCCAGTATTCATGGGTTGTTTCCACAAACTGTTCCATGGCTGGCCAGAAATAATCGGCAAATTCGGCACCTTCCACCACGATACGCAGCTTATCACTGAACCTGCTCATTCCGTTGGCCGTTCCCATGATAAAGTCTTCAGCGATGGGTGCGTTGAAAACCCTTTCCCTGCCAAAATCCTGCTGCAATCCTTTGGTTACATTAAAGATTCCACCCTTCTCTTTATGTGCCACATCCTGTCCCCAGATATATGTATCCGGATTGTGACGGAACTCCGCTTTCAGTGTTTCGTTCAGCGCCTCTATCAGCTTTTTCGGTTCCCCTGTGTGATGATGGAGACCTTCAGGATACTTTTCACTTACATAGGGGTCCGGGATCACGAAATCCAGTACCGATTCCGGGGATGGATCCGGAGCTGCCAGGCAGCGCTTATGTGCAGCCCTGACAATCTCTCTGGCTTCATTCTCAAACGCCTCAATCTCAGTTTCCGTAAAACGTTCATACCTGAGCAGGAGCCTTCTGAATTTGGCCAGCGGGTCATATGCGGTCACATAATTGAGTTCATAATCATCCCGGTAGAGGTCATGACGGTCCGAATTGGAATGGGAATGGATCCTTACACAATTGGCCTGTACAATGACGGGATGCTCATGTTCAGCCACATACGCTTTGGCAGCCGCCATGGTATTCATGCTGTCAAAAACATCTTTGCCATTGCAGTGAAAAATCTTCAGGTTCTTAAACCCGGAAAAATTATTGGCCACCTTGCGATTGGCGGTCTGATCGGCCTTCGGAACAGAAATACCATAGCCATTATCCTGAAAAACGAAAATAACAGGCAGTTTCTCATTGGTGGCCCCATTGATAGCTTCATACACATACCCTTCCGAAACGGATGATTCGCCCTGCGAACTGATGGCCACACCAGGTACCTTGTATTTTTTCATGGCCCGTGCCACTCCAACCGCATGAAGCGTATGGTTTCCTGTACATGATGAAACATTGTGTATGTTCCATTCGGGTTTGGCAAAATGGTTGGACATGTGGCGTCCTCCGCCGGCCACATCAGCATCTTTGGAGATACCATTGAGAATCAGCTCTTCAGCGGAAAGACCCGCTGAATGGACGGTGAGCATATCCCTGTAATAGGGAAACAGGTGATCGTTTTCCCTGTCAAAGATCTGGCCTATGGCAAGTTGAATCCCGTCATGGCCCGCATAGGGGGCATGGTAGGACCAGCCTATGGCCTGTTTCAGGTAGTTGGGGGCACGGTCGTCAATGGACCTTCCAACCAGCATCAGTTTGAACCATCTGGCCAGTATCTCTTTTTCGGTCTTCCTGATGCTGTATATTTTTTCTATTGACATGATGGCTACAATTTAAAATTTCCGGATGCAGAATCGAAAGATTCAATAATGTCGCCCAGTTGTTTCAGGAAGGCACCACCCAGCGCTCCGTCAATAATCCGGTGGTCATAGGTCAGGGAAAGCCACATCATCTGCCTGATGGCAATCACATCACCATCTGCTGTTTCCAGTACAACCGGTTTTTTCCTGATGGCTCCCACTGCCAGAATGGCTACTTCGGGCTGGTTGATGATGGGTGTCCCGATATCGTTCTTAAAAGTTCCGAAATTGGTAACTGTAAAGGTGCCTCCGCTGATATCATCCGGGTGCAAACTATTATTTCTGGCTGCTGCTGCCAGCTCGTTCATTTTCTTGGTGATCCCAGTAAGGTTCAGAGCGTCTGCATCCTTGATATTGGGCACAATTAAATTATTGTCTTTCAGCGAGACCGCCACACCCAGGTTGATACGCTTTTTAATAATGATCCGGTCACCGTCCACTGAAGCGTTAATCTGTGGGAACAGCCTCAGCGCCTTTACTGTTGCTTCCAGAAAAACGGGCAGGTATGTAAGTTTTACACCCTCCTTTCTGAAAAACTCATCTTTGACCCTGTTTCTCCAGTTTACCACATGGGTTACATCCACCTCGATCATATTGGTAACATGCGCAGAGGTTTGTTTGGACTTGATCATATGCCCTGCAATGAGTTTCCGGAGCCGGCTCATTTCAACAATCTCGTCTTCGGTACCTGCTGTTACTACAGATGCCTGGATCCCTTTAGACTCCTTCTGTCGGACCGGTGCTTCGCCGCCTTTACGCTTTTCCAGGTAGCTCAGTATATCTTTTTTCTGTACCCTTCCGTTTAAACCGCTTCCCGGAATAGCGTCCAGTTCTTCCCGGGAGATGTGCTCTTCAGTGGCTATTTTTCTCACCAGCGGAGAATAAAATCTGCCGGATGAAGAAACAATTTTCCCTGCCGGAACAGGAGCCTCCCCTGTGGGAACTTCGGCTGCTTCTTCTACAGGATTCTGTGATCCCGCAGGAGTATCTTCCACCTTTTCAGAAGTTGCATCCACAAGTGGGAGTAATTCACCACCGTCCGTATCAATTACAGCGATTACAGTACCCACAGCAACTACATCATCCTGTTTGAAGAGGAGTTTTTTCACCCTGCCATCTACTGGAGACGGGATTTCTGAATCAACCTTATCTGTGGCAATTTCGAGCAACACATCCTCCTCTGCTACCTGATCGCCCTCTTTAACAAACC
>JANTFK010000412.1 GCA_024763595.1 Bacteroidales bacterium
CCAATTGGTCGGGCAGACTTGAATTCAGGGACTATGCCCTGTCAGATTATGCCCCTGATGGAGTGGATGGTTCAGATCTGAGCAGAGATGAAACTGCTTTTATCCAGACCACCAGGAATTACCTGGATGCACCTGAGAATGCTGATGTCAACGTGGTGATGTGGTCATGGTGCAGCATAACAGGCCACAATGTTACAGGCAACTATCTGCCGGGCATGACTACCCTGATCGGTGAATATGGGCCGGAAGGTTCAAAGATCGGGACCGGCGAGGGACAGCGGGAAAAGCCGGTCACCTTTATATTCATGACCGGACATGCCGAAAAGAATGCAAATACGGGAAATTTAAAGCCTAAAGCACAGGCCGCTGCCATTATTGAATATTGTAATAACAATGAACAATTCTGCCTGGATTACTACAGCATAGATACCCACGATATGGATGATCATTATTATGAGGATACGGGGGATAACGGAGACTCAGATAGCTATGGTGGTAATTTTTACCTTGACTGGCAGAACTCTCATTCACTGGGTGTTGATTATTTTGAGAACAAGTCAAGCCCGGGTGGTGCAGTAGAATTTGGGGCACATAATACCCAGCATATTACGGCCAACCGCAAAGCTTATGCCTTCTGGTGGATCCTGGCCCGGATTGCAGGCTGGGAAGGAGAAGGCACATCTGTACAGTTAGAACATAGTTCCAATGGGTTCCTGCTTTACCCAAATCCGGGGAATGGAATCATACATCTTGAAACTGACAACTTGAATATTGACCGGGTTCAGGTGATTAATATGGCAGGTCAGGAGATTCAAAATTCTATCATAACCACTACCGGCTCTCCAATAATTATTGATATTTCCAACCAGCATCCAGGATTTTATGGTTGCAGGTTGTTTTATCAGCATGAAGTAGTTTATAACACTCCCTTTGTTGTAACACAAAAATGAGTTTTCAAAAAGATTGCTTTACCCGCTCCTAGCCGGATACCGGTCTCTGAAGCACTATCTTCCGCTATGTACCACCTGGTGGCCCAGCAGGTGGTCGTACCGGCTACCGGGCGGCCGGTGGTAGAAGAGTACCAGGTATTCGTTCTCCGTTTCAAAATGGTTGCCTTCGATCTCGCCTGCATCAAACTGGTCTGAAAAGGCAGGCAGAAAGAGATACCTGTAGTTATATACACCCTGTTTGAGCAGCAGGGTTTGTCTGTATGCCTGTTCCCCGGGGATATATTCCATCCGGTTTATATCATTAAACTGCCAGTTGGTCAGTGCACCGGCAATATATACCGAACCCTCCAGCGGCAATGGCATATTGAGCCGGAAATGGACAAAGACATAGTCTGCATCCACCCCCGGATCGCGGCCCCCTTCCGATGCGATGGCGAATCTTCCGTTGATATCCTCTTTGGAGAAGTAGTTGTTGGTCGGATTGGGGTTATCGGGTTTCAGCTCAAAATGGAAGTAGGGGGCCACATATTCGATGCGCTCCACATAGTAGGTTGGTATGCGGGTATTCTTGGTATCAAAAAACCGGTATTCATTTCCTCCCGGGAATATGTTCTCTTCCTGATAGTCATAGATCAGCCGGCCTTCATTGACCATATAGGGTTGCAGTCCTTCAATCCCCAGGTCCCACAACCCGTTCTGGTAGATTGCTGCCGTTGTCTCACTGAAGGGATCATCAATGGGTATACCGCTGTGGTTTACAGTGAAATCAACTTCCTGGCAGCACCCCCGGTACCGGCTCAGCACCGGCATGCCGGCAGAGGCTTCGATGCTGACCCTGTTTTCGGTCACCATGAAACGCCTGGTAAATACCACATCACCGGGATCCCGGTTCCGGTATACCAGCAACAGGTAATTACCGGAGACCCGGAGGCGGATATTCTCATTGGGGATATGAAGGGTGTGGTGCAGGTAGGAATAATAGGTATTGAAGGAGGGTTCCCCTCCCGGGATCTCATTTTCCGGATAGCCCTCCAGATACTCCTGATCGGTGAGGTCGGAGAGGGTCCAGTCGGCATTGCAATGCAGTACTTTATAAAAAAAGGTTGGCTGGTTACCCGACAGGTCATCAAATTCCAGCACCAGCGGAACATCCCCGGAAAGCCGGACAACAGGGTAACTGAGCGGCCATCCTTCCCTGAAAAGCTGGATGGTTTTCAGGTTGGGATCAACTACCGTTTCCCGTAACCTCCCCTGGTCATCCTCAAAGGGAACCTGACCGCCGGCAACTGTGAAACTGATCTGGATCAGCAGGTAAGATGTTACGAAATATATCGCTATTTTCATTGGACCATATTTAAATACTGAGAATCAAACAGCTTGAAACAATAATTGATATATTATTTAAACTCATTGTTTGAAGGTTCACAAAAATAGCTATTTTTAGGCATTCTTTTACTGTTAGATCGTTCACAATGACTGAGGTAATCAAGATTAAAAAAGGCCTGGATATCAAGATGAATGGAGAGGCCGAAAAAATTTTTGTAAAAGCGCCCAGGACAAAGACCTATGCAATTAAGCCGGTTGACTGGCACGGACTCACTCCCAAGATTATTCCAAAGCTCTGTGACCCCGTCAAGGTGGGAACTCCTGTTTTTTTTGATAAATACCATCCGGAAGTGAAGTTCACCTCGCCGGTGAGCGGAATTCTTTCTTCCATCAACCGGGGTGCACGCAGAAGGATCATAGAGGTGGTAGTGGAAGATGACGGGAAGGATACCCGTGAGAAGTTCCTGCAGGGTGACCCGGCCAGCCTTACCCGGGAACAGATTGTGGAAAACCTGCTGGAGAGCGGGCTCTGGCCCATGATCCGGCGACGTCCCTATACCGTGATCGCCAGGTGCCATGAGACACCCAAGTCGATTTTCATATCAGCCTTTGATACGGCCCCGCTGGCCCCAGATTTCGATTTTATCCTGAAAGATATGGAGGAGGATTTCCAGTGGGGAGTCAATGTGCTGAAAAGGCTTACAGACGGAAAGATCTTTCTGAACCTGGATGGCAGGAACCCCTCTGTCAGGACCCTTACCGGAATAAAAGGAGTTGAGATCAACAGGTTTAAAGGGCCTCACCCGGCGGGAACCGTCGGGACCCAGATCCACAGGCTGGATCCCATTAATAAAGGAGAGGTAGTCTGGACCGTGAATCCCCAGGATGTGGTGGCCATCGGAAGGCTTTTTAAAATGGGTTATTACGATCCGTCTATGGTGGTGGCACTCACCGGCTCCAGGGTGCTTAAACCACAGTATTATAAAACCATTCGTGGTGCAGCGGTGGTATCCCTTCTGGAAAATCAGCTGAAAGCGGGAGAAAACCGGGTTATCAGCGGACATGTACTCAACGGGTTGCAGGTTGATCCGGAAAAAGGTCATCTTGGATTCTTCAGT
>JANTFK010000413.1 GCA_024763595.1 Bacteroidales bacterium
ACAAACAGCTTTACGATCTTGTTGTCGTAAAAGAATTTCTGGTTTTCCATAAATCTCAGTTTAGATATAGTTTAGTTAGTTTGTTCATTTTCCGGGAAATCATCATCAAACAATATGCGCCTGGACGGTGTTTCATTGTCGTCGAACTGACCATCCCGTACGGCCCAGATAAACAGGCCCAGAAAGATCAGTGCAGCAAATAAGCTGACTCCTATTAACAGGAAGAAAATATTCATCTGTTTCCCGTGTTCAGGATTTACCGTACTTTTTAAGCTTCGCTATCTGCAGGATCACATATATAATGAAAATCCATGCGCCACCCGCAGCAAAGAGATACGAGAAAAGCAGCCAGACAGGGATATTCTCATTGGTGGACCAGAGAACACCTGGCCGGATCAATCCGCCCCCCTCTTTGGGTATTCCCATAATGGGGTTTTCAAGTGCCACTTCCTCTGCTTCATATGTATCATTCAGCGAAACAGCGATATATACATTCCCCATTTCATCCCCTGTTACATCCTCCGGAATGTTAAATACTGCTTTGCCGTCTTCCCCGGTTATCGTTTGTCCGATCTCCAGGTACCCGAAGGCCTGCCTGGAGCTGATGATGACCGGCGCCTCGGAGAGGCTTGCATATTTCCCCTTACTCTCTTCATATTCAGCTGTGATTTCAACAGTGCGGTTTTCCGGGTTCAGTGCAGCCTGCAACGCTGCTTTGATTGGAGGCGCCTCAATCAGCAGGGCCTCCCGATCAGGATTGAAATTCATAATGAAGTTGACCAGCATCCATCTGTCATCTTCCGGAAGGGTTGATTCAAAGGTAGGCATCACGCCTTTACCGTTGGTGATCTTAAAGAAGATAGCCCCCTCACTATTGGCCTGCATTCGCTCAGATGCAATGTCAACCGGCCTGGGAACCAGTGCCAGGGTGTTGTTTTTTCCCGGGTCCCCGTGACACGACTTACAATGGAGCTGATAGATCTCTTTTCC
The DNA here is from genome assembly GCA_024763595.1 of Bacteroidales bacterium. Taxonomy (GTDB): domain Bacteria; phylum Bacteroidota; class Bacteroidia; order Bacteroidales. The sequence continues at coordinate 991 of JANTFK010000413.1, forward strand.
TCTTGTCACATTCTCCAGTGTGTATGCTGCAGGATTCTGAACAGCAGCCTGATTTTCCGGAACAATCCATTCCTGACCTGCACTCTTTGATGCAGGTAGAAGCAGCACACCTGCCAGTATAAGTTGTATTGTCCTCATCATGGTCATTTATTTATTGGGTTTTTCGGAAAGCTCTTTCAAATCGATACCATGCTCCTCAGCGGTTTCCCAGATGGAGATTACAGGGAAGAGTTTTGCCAGGACTGAAATGATCAGCAGGCCCGCAAAAAAGGAGAACAGCATGATCATTGTTTCCGTGCCCGTAGGTGTGTAATGATGGAATTTTTCCGGCACGTTCTGAATCGGGAGGAATGGATGCTCCAGGGTAGGGATCACGATCAGGTAGCGTTTGAACCAGGCTGCGACTATCACTACCAAAGAGACGATGGTGAGCGGCAGCGGTTTCCTGAAGAATTTTAACCGGATGAGCAGGATGGGAAGCAGTAAACCCACAATTTGCACAAACCAGAACATGAATGCATATCCGCCCGAAAAGAGCTCATGCAGATGAACCCCTTCCGCCCGCTTCATTTTATAAGCAGGTACAAGAAATTCATTGATGTTGAAATAGAGATAAACCAGGCTCATCAGAACCAGCAGTTTTCCCATATTATCGAAATGCAGATCTGTATAATAGGATTTTAATCCATACCGCTGCCGGTAGACATACATCAGGATGATCACACCTGCGGTACCGGCCACAAAAGCACCTACCACGAAGTAAGGGCCGAACAGGGTGCTGTCCCACCCGGGCCGCAATGTGGCGGCAAACAGCCAGGAGGTAACCGTATGAATGGAGAGGCCCACCGGGATGATCAGGATCATCAGTACACGAAGGGTATGGGCAATGGTCCTGTACTGTTTTTCGTTCCCGTTCCATCCAAGGGCAAGTACCTGATAGAGTTTTTGTTTCCATCCGGGAATGCCCGGGAGTTTCCTGTCGCGCAACAGGGCCAGGTCGGGGATCAATGGAATGTAAAAAAGCAACAGGGAAATAGCCAGGTAAGTGGATACCACGGTCACATCCCACACAATGGGAGATGCCAGTCTTCCGTGGAGGAAAATATTGAGGAGCCTGTCGGGCCGCCCCATATCCATCACGATGATGATTCCTGCCAGCGCCACGGCAGCCAGCGCAATTTGCTCCGCAGCCCTGGAGACCGGTTTGGCCCAGTCTATCTTTAGCAGCTGTAAAACTGAACTGATAAGCATGCCAACAAGGCTCACGGCCACAAAAAAGACAAAATTTGCAATGTAGAGGCCCCAGGAAATATAATCACTCATGCCTGTAACTCCAAGGCCATTTTGAATCTGGATAATCCATCCCCAGATCCCTACCCCTGCAAACATGATCAGGATGAAAAACCAGAACCTGGTCAGTTCATCTTTATTTACGATAGAGCGGGTCAGGTCGGAAATGATTTGATCCAGGGTTTTCCCGGATACTTCAGTTGATGATGTTTTATTCATGTTGCTGATATTTTATGCGGGTTAGATCAGGTCTCCCTGAAAAGGGGTGGTCCTGTCTTTCGGAGGCAGGTAATAGACCCGGGGTTTGGTACCCAGTTCATCCATCAGTGTATAGGCAGCCTTCTCTTTAATAAGTTCACTGAATGAGACGGTTTCTTTTGTCGTTCCGTTGGTTACACTATCTTCATTTCTGTCACCAAACCAGTATACCCCGTTGGGACATGCGGAGACACAGGTAGGGAGTTTACCATCCCTCAGGCGGTCGGCACTGAAAAGGCATTTGGAGATGGTTCCCTTTTTCTGGGGCACATTGGCCTCAATGTTATAGGTAACCCCTTCATATTTCTCAGCATCCCTGGGCTCAAACCAGTTAAATACCCTGGCTGAGTACGGGCAGGCTGCAACACAGAACCTGCATCCGATACAGCGTTCATTATCGATCAGCACGATGCCGTCATCACGCTTGAATGTGGCATTTACCGGGCAGACCTTGGTACAGGGCGGATTATCGCAATGCTGGCACGGTTTGGGCATGTAATAGGGGGCGGTTTCTTCGTCATCCTGCATCTGCAGGACATTCATGTGGTGCTGCTCGGGTCTGAGCTGGTGATGCAGCTGACACGCCTTCATGCATTCACGTGCATTGCGGCATTTAGAAAGGTCGATGACCATCACCCAGCTTCTGCCCGGAAGTCCTTTCCTCCCCCGTTTCTGGTTTTCGGAAAGAGATGGCATCTCTGCAGGTTTTAGCTGGGCCTTATCCACTTCTACCAGTTTTCCGCTGGAAGTAAGCAGCGTTATCGTATCGCCCTTCACCTCCTCCACACGGTTACAGGCGCTCAGGAGACTGCTGCCACCCAAAATACCGGCTGCACCT
>JANTFK010000414.1 GCA_024763595.1 Bacteroidales bacterium
AATTACGATTTATAATCCATCGAGGATATTTTTCCCAATTTTGATGTTTGGGAAAAACACCTCTCAGTTAGCGTTTACACAAAATTATCTAGTCACCCAAAGGCTGAGGTAAATAGTGTATTCAAAGTACCCGTGAAAAAGGATAATTAACGACTTACTTTTAATTCAATATCAGTCCAGGAAGCGTACTTCCCCTGTAGCTACATCATACATGGCCCCCTTGATGAGGATTTTTCCTGAATCTTCCATGTCCTTTAGGATGGCGCTCTCTTTTCGTATTCGTATGATTGAATGTTGCACATTATGTTCCGCCACCTTATCCACTGCTACCCCTTTGCCTAAACTGTCTACCACGGGGGTAATCTTGGAGAGCAAGGCAGTGATATTGCCAAATTCCACCCTCTGAGTAGCTGCGGTTACCGCACCACAGGCGGTATGACCCAGCACCAGGATCATCTTGGAACCTGCTACATTACAGGCATACTCCAGGGAACCCAGAATATCCTCATTCACGATATTCCCAGCAACCCGGGTGTTAAACAGGTCCCCTACTCCCTGGTCAAAAAGCTGTTCGGCCGTAGCTCTGGAATCGATGCATCCGAGGATGGCCGCAAAAGGAAACTGGCCCGTAGCGGTCTCTTTTATTTCACTGCTGAAGTCCCGCGCAAGCGTTTTTCCGGTTAAAAATCTCTCATTCCCTGCTTTAATCTGTTCCAAAGCCTCAGCGGGTGTCATCCCGGTTTGAATATCTTTTGTTGTACTCATTGTTCTTTATAATTTTTACGTAATACTCTTCTTTAATCCACCCTGACAGGTAGTTGCCATTAAGCCTTCTCCTTTGCCTCCTCCTGCTCTTTTGCCATGTTCTCTTTCAGGCTGAGCACGCAATCAATGAAGCCATCGCTCAGTTGGTCTTTAGCGATGAGATTGGGGATCATATCCACCCGTTCCATCATGTAACGTGGTTGCTTTTGCAGCCCGGTTATAATCACTGTCTTCCCCTGGTTGGCCAGGTCGATGAGCACATTTTCCATGGCATACAATCCAGACTGGTCCATGTAAGGCACCTTGCTCATCCGGATCACCACGGCCCTGGCAGTTTCCGGAATCTGCTTGGAGAGGAGCTCAAAATTGCTTGTAGAGCCAAAAAACAATGGGCCTTCCACATGTTTTACAAATACCTCCCCTTTCAACTCCTCAGGGAAGTTGACCTCATCGGGCCAAGGGGTCTCTTTCAAGGTCTTAACATCGGAGGAGTCAGCTGCCAGGTCACCGATCTTTTTCATGAACATAAGTGAAGCGATCACCAGACCAATACCCACAGCATATACCAGGTTCCAGAGTGAAGAAAGCACCAGCACCACCATCATTATAGCCACCTCGGCACGAGGCATGTTCGGGATGGCGCGCAGTCCCTTGAAGTCCATCACTACGATCCCAACAGTGATCAGGATTCCCGCCAGCACCGCAGCCGGAATGCGGGAAGCCACCGGACCAAGCAGCAATAAGGTGAGCAAGAGCAAAATTGCAGCCACCATCCCCGAGAGGCGTGTTTTACCACCGGCATTGATGTTTACCACTGTACGTATGGTGGCACCTGCACCCGGGATTCCGCCGAACAGGGCAGCTACACTGTTACCGATTCCCTGTCCCACCAACTCCTGGTTGGGATTGTGTTTGGTGCGGGTCATGTTCTCAGCAACCACCGATGTGAGCAGAGAATCTATGGCCCCCAGGATGGCCAGGGTGATGGCCGAAAAGACGTATGGCGCCAGATCACCAAGGCTTAGCGCACTAAAGATTTCGAAGTTAGGCAAGGGAAATCCGCCCGGGATCTTCTCAATGGTGCGGTAATCGATACCACTCAGATCAGCGATCCCCGACATAAGGATCAGGGCCACAAGCGTACTGGGGACAATCTTGGTAATCCGTTTGAACCCGAAGATGATCACGATGGTTCCAAGAGCCAGCATCAGCTCTACCCAGCTAATATTCTGAACCGCCCGGGGCATTAGCCGGAGTGCACCGATCACCCCGGATGCCTCCTTACCGGCCAATGCCCTGGATTCCTGGAGGATCTTCTGCTCGCTTGTTTTTCCGGCGCGCTCAATGGTCTCTTCGAAGCTTTCCAGTACCAGTAGTCCCTCCCGGGCCTCATCTTGCAAAATATTGGAAAGGATGATCTCTTCCGCTTCCAGTTTAAACTGCTCCACATAAGCCATATCTTCTTTGGGATAATACCCCACAGCAGGGAGCACCTGGGTTAGAATAATAATCACCCCGATGGCGGTCATAAAGCCGGATACCACCGGGTAGGGAATATACCGTATGTACTTTCCAAGTCCAAATGCTCCCAAACCAATCTGGATGAGTCCAGCCAGCAGGAAGACAGCGAGTATGGCCGGAAGCGCCTTTGAGACATCCCCGTTGTTAGCTGCCACAATACCTGCGATCACCAGCATGGAGACTGCTGTCATAGGTGCTGTTGGACCGCTTATCTGCGTATTTGTCCCACCGAAGAGTGCTGCAAAAAAACCGATGAAGATCGCCCCGTAAAGACCGGCCATAGGGCCCAGCCCGGAGCTCACACCGAAAGCAAGTGCCAGGGGTAGTGCAACAATTCCTGCGGTCAGGCCGCCAAATATATCACCTCTAAGGTGTCTGAAATCAAAATACTTTTTCATTGTAAGGGTACATTAACTTTAAATTCTGTATTAACAACTTGGTTTCTACTTTTACACCGAGTCTCTTTTCTTCTTGAAGAAAATATTCCAGTTTAAAACCTATATAATTTGTGTCAATTTTCAGGCTGATGACAGCGATATAATCAAGGTGGTCAAATCCGACAAAAAGTGTATCTCCACTGCGGCTGATTGAATCAGCATAATATACCGTCGGACGGGTAATATAAGTTAACATGGTTTCATTATCATAGGGGCGGTATTGTGTTACAGAAAATGCCGCCATATGTATGTCAGGAGCTAGACATTCCTGACCGGTAGATTTGCGAATAAGGCTCAATGCTATGCCATCACTCCCCAAACTCAGGCTCAATTCAGGATTTTCAATTACCACCTGTGAATAAACAGGCGGTAGACTAAAATATATAATAAACGCTAAAGAAGTCCAAATTCTCATTCTTTGATTTTTTTTAACACAAGATGGTCAACTAGTCAAATTTATATTTCCGGGCTTCATGCTTAATGACGGGATACCGTTGAGATAATCTTCTACCAGCTCAATATTAAATTCGTTTACCATATCATTAGCAAAAATACTGTCAGGTGCACTGATAAAGATAACAACACCTATTTCACACGAATCATTAATGGTGACATACGTACCGTATTTCTCATTTACTTTGTCAAGTT
>JANTFK010000415.1 GCA_024763595.1 Bacteroidales bacterium
TTCTCCGCGAAGCATTCATTCATCATTCCGGTGAATCTTCCATCAAGATTAAAATGGCTGTATGTCATCTGAAGCTGGGTAAGAAGGCCCTGGCAACGAAGTTTCTGAAAGAGGCCCTCTCTGCAAATAGTTCGCTGGAGTCAGAATTCAGTTACTACTTCCCTGAAAACTCCCGGGATGCTGAAATAGAGCGTTTGATCCGGCAATACAGAACTTAAAGAACCGGATCCATTCAGTGTTGAACCTAAAACCAACAACATCAATTTCAAGCCAACAATAAAAACCAGATCAATATGAATTTCGAACTACCACATTTACCGGAACGCACTTCAAAAGAACGTTCCCATGGACTGACCATGATGATGGACAAGGGCCTGAGCCTTCAGGAGGCAGAAAATTTTATAACATCCAGCGAACCGTTTACCGATCTGGTGAAATTCGGTTTCGGTACCGCACTGATTGCCACAGAATTGAAACAGAAAGTAAAACTGTACCAGGAGGCTGGCCTGAAACCCTATTTTGGCGGAACGCTCTTTGAAATGTTCTATGTGCGTGGTCAGTTTGATCAGTACAGGCGTTTTGTGGAAGAATCCGGGTTGACAAATGTGGAGGTGTCAGACGGCACAATCAAAATGGAGCATGAGGAAAAACTGAAGTGCATTGAGATACTTGCAGCTGATTACCAGGTGCTGTCGGAAATTGGCAGCAAGGTGAAGGGGGTTGAGCTGTCCAATACTACATGGGTCTCCTACATGAAAACGGAACTGGAAGCAGGTGCCTGGAAAGTGATTGCCGAAGCCAGGGAGAGTGGGACCATCGGGATCTACCAGTCCGACGGATCTGCAAACAGGGCACTGATCGATGATATCATGAAAGAGATTTCCGTAAATGATGTCCTGTGGGAGGCACCCAATAAGACTCAACAGGCCATGTTCATTAAGCTTGTGGGAGCCAATGTAAATCTGGGAAATATTGCCCCCAACGAAGTGGTTGCCATGGAGGCACTGCGCTGCGGTATGCGTGGAGACACTTTCTTCGACGTCCTGCCGGAAGCATTTCAATCCAAAAAGCAGTAATATCTTGAGAAAGCGGGCAGCTAACTATCTTCTCCTGATCCTGAGAGGAATGGGAATGGGGGCGGCAGACGTTGTGCCGGGTGTATCGGGCGGCACCATCGCTTTTATTACCGGTATCTATGAAGAACTGGTAGACTCAATTAAGAACATTAACCTGGAAGCTGTCAGGCTTTTTTTTACGGGAAGGTGGAAATCATGCTGGAAGCATATCAACGGGAACTTCCTGGTGACTGTTTTTGCAGGGGTATTCATCTCGGTCCTTTCTCTGGCAAAAATTCTGGAGTATCTGCTTGAACATCAGCCGGTCCTTATCTGGTCGTTTTTCTTTGGCCTAATCCTGGCTTCTTCCTATGTGGTCTCCAGGAAGATAACCCATTGGGAATACCCAAAGATCGTGGCAATGGCGGTTGGTATAGGCTTTGCCTTCTATCTCACCAGTGTTACGCCAACCACTACATCAGATGCTGCTTGGTTTGTAGTCATATCGGGAGCCCTGGCCAGTTGTGCCATGATCCTGCCAGGTATTTCCGGAAGTTTTATACTGCTTTTACTGGGTAAATATATTTTTGCGCTCCATGCAGTAAATGAAAGGATATTACTGGACCTGTTATTGCTGGGTTCGGGTGCTGTGGTGGGTATTGTGCTGTTTGCCAACCTGCTTTCCTGGTTACTGAAGAAATATCATGATATGACCATCGCTTTGCTTGTGGGTTTCATGATCGGTTCGCTGAATAAGATCTGGCCGTGGAAAAAGACCCTCAGTACCATTGTGGTGGACGGGGAGACCAGGCCCCTGGTGGAAGCCAATGTATGGCCTGTTCCCGGTCAGGCCGAGTACAGATTCTGGATGGCCCTGCTGCTGGCAGCCATCGGTATACTGCTGATCCTGCTCATCGAAGTTGTACTGACAAAAAACCGCTCATCCAAAAGCTCCGCAGTTTGAAGAATTTCGGTCTCATCGGTTACCCGTTAGGGCACAGTTTTTCAGTACCCTACTTCACAAAAAAATTCGCCGATGAAGGAATTCAGGCGACCTACAGGAACTATCCGCTGCAGGATATCAGTGAAGTTGAAGCATTGCTTCAACCCGGCAGCGGATTATCGGGACTCAATGTGACGGTTCCCTATAAGCAGCAGATCATCCCGTACCTTGATAAGCTCAGTGAAACGGCAAAAAGAATAGGTGCAGTAAATACGATCTGTTTCGGAAAGAAAGGAGGAGATCCCTTTTTAACCGGATATAATACCGATGTGGATGGATTCGACCGTTCATTGTCGGAGCACCTGGAACCACATCATACTGCTGCACTGGTACTGGGGACAGGAGGCTCTTCCAGGGCCGTCACCTATGTGTTGGAGAAGAATGGAATTGACTACCTCATGGTGAGCCGCAGGGCAGGAGAGAGTCACAACCCAAAAGAAGACCATCATGGAGCAACGAGTCATAAAGGAAGAGCGAACCATGGGAATGTCGTAAAATGGATGCGATATGAAGAGCTCAGTACGGAGCTCATCGGTCGAACCCCGCTGATTATCAATACAACCCCACTGGGTATGCATCCCAATACAGATCAGTTCCCGGCCATACCTTACAGTGCGCTGACATCGCGGCACCTGCTGTTTGATCTGGTGTACAACCCTGCAAAAACAAAATTCCTGGCCCTGGGTGAGGAGAAAGGCGCATCCATTGTCAACGGATATGATATGTTGATCTACCAGGCCGAAGCATCATGGAAGATATGGAACAAGATGAAGTAACTGGTATGGAGCCTGTAAAGATCTTTTCAGGGAAATTCACCGTATCATCATACGATCTGAATCCGCAGGGAAGGGCCAGGCTCACCACCATGGCCGGTTTTTTTCAGGAAATAGCCTACCATCATGCCGGTGAGCTGGGTTTCGGTTACGATGATATGAAACAAAAACAGACCATGTGGGTACTCTCCCGGATGAGAATAGAGATGGACCGTTACCCTGTCTGGAACGACCAGATTACCATTAATACCTGGCACAGCGGGGTCGACAGGTTGTTTGCGCTCAGGGATTTCAGGGTAGTAAACAGCCATGGGGAGGTGATCGGAAGGGCTGCCACCGCCTGGCTCATCCTGGATATTGAATCGCACCGCCTGATCCGTCCGGAGCTTGAAATTGATCATGTAAGGATGCACAGGCACCAGGAACATGTTTTCGATGAGCCCATGGGGAAAATTTCACTTCCTCCTGAGATGCATTTACATAACCTGCACACAGTACGTTTTTCGGACCTGGACATTCTCGGGCATGTCAACAATGTGA